>CAMGFF010000125.1 GCA_946055125.1 uncultured Prevotellaceae bacterium
TCCTCCAGGGAAGCTATGGCAACGACATCTACAATGCCTCGCGCATCGAGACTGAGGGAATGGATGACGGAAAGAACCAGAGCGCCCGCGTGCTCGACCGCTGGCGCGTGCCGGGGCAGATAACCGACGTGCCCAAGGCCGGCTGGGACATTCGCAACTCAAGCTACTTTGTGGAAGACGGCAGCTTCCTGCGCGTGAAGAACATCTCCATCGCCTACGACATCAAGGCACGCTTCCTTGAGCGTGCCGGCATCAGCAAGCTGCAGCCCTACTTCTCGGCAAGCAACCTGCTCACCTGGACGAGCTACAAGGGCATGGACCCCGAGGTGAACCAGTGGGGCAACAGCGGAGCCGTGCAGGGCATCGACTGGGGCACCTATCCTCACTGCCGCTCCTATGTGTTTGGTATCAATGTGGAATTCTAAAAACCAAGGCTGAAAACAAGAATTATGAAAATCAACAAGTATATCATTGGCACACTTTGCACTGCCGCGCTCGCCGCAGCAGCATCGTGCTCACTGCAATATGACCCGGTCGACACCTACAGCGACGTGACCGAGGGCGTGAAAGAAGATGGCAAGGAAGCCGTGTTTAAGGACAAGGCAGCCGTGGAGAGCTACGTCACGGGAATGAACAACAAGTACCGCGACCGCCAGGAACACTGGTATCTCGACGTGCTGCTCATCGCCGAGGCTCACGCCGACAACGCCTATGCCGGCACCACCGGTGCCGAGGTGGTACCCTACGAGCGCAACTCGATCGACGGCTCCAACTCGGTGCTCGCCCGCGACTGGACCCGCTTCCTTGAGGACGTGGCCTATGCCAACCAGCTTATCAACTTCGTGGGCGACGTGAGCGAGCTCACCGCCGAGGAGAAGGCAAGCTACCGCGCTCAGGGCCTTATTTTCCGCTCCATGATTTTCTTCGACATGGTGCGCATGTGGGGCGACATACCCCTTGTGACAACCATTGCCGAGGACATCACGGCCGAGAACATCGAGGAGGTGTATGGCGCCTACTTCCCCGACCAGGCCACCGAGGAGGAGGCTTACCGCCAGATTGAGAAAGACCTGCTCGACGCAATAGCCAACGGCGCACCCGCCACCAACCCCGCCGACAAGCGGCTGCTCTCGCGCGACGTGGCCTATGCGCTCCTTGCCAAGGTGTATGCCGAGAAGCCCATTCGCGACTATGCCAAGGTGATTGAGTATTGCGACAAGCTCGCCGCCGACGGCTACGACCTCTGCGACAACTATGGCGACCTCTTCGACCTCAACGCCGACGGCACCGACCTCGCCCAGCGCAACACCAAGGAGTCGATCTATGAGGCACAATTCTCCACCGCCAATGGCAACTGGTGCACGTGGATGTTTGGCCGCGACCTTGGCGACTGGAACAGCAACTTCACCTGGGCCAAGTGGGTTACGCCCTCGCGCGACCTCATCAAAGCCTTTGAGAAAGCCGGCGACAAGGTGCGCTACGAGCAATCGGTGGTGTGGTACGACTGCCAGTGGAGCAACTACTACCCATCGGACAACTACGCATTCATGTATAAGTGCCGCTCAAAGTATAACAGCCTCATCAAGCTTCGCTATGCCGACATACTCCTGCTCAAGGCCGAGGCGCTGATTATGGGCGACACCCCCGACCTTGCCGGAGCCGCCGGCATCATCAACCGTGTGCGCAACCGCGTGGGCCTCGACCCACTGCCCTCCTCGGCCACCGGCAGCAAGGAAGCGCTGCTCGAGGCCTACCTCAACGAGCGCCGCTTGGAGCTCGCCTTCGAGGGACAGCGCTGGTATGACCTGGTGCGCCTCAACAAGGTGGAGGAGGTGATGAACGCCGTGTATGCCAGCGACGAGGGCCGTCTGCCGCAGGTTTATCCCTTCAATGAGTACTCCTACCGCCTCCCCATTCCGCAGAGCGAGATTGATGCCAACGATAAGCTCGAGCAGAACCCGGGCTATTAATACCAAATAGAAGAATGTGAAACCAATTAATATACAATAAATTATGATTAATCTGAAAAAATCACTATATATGCTCACAGGGCTGCTCACCGTGTTTGCAGCCTGCAGCAACAGCAACGACGAGCCCACACCTGCCCCGGTAATCGACCCGGTGGGCGACGTGAGCGTGCTCGTAACCACAGCCTATCGCACCAAGGACCTCACCCGGGAGGCAGTGAACTTCAGCAACAAGGACAACCTTGCGCCCACCAACATCGTCATCGACCCGGCCACCCGCTATCAGGAAATCGACGGCTTTGGCGCTGCCATCACCGGCTCCACCTGCTACAACCTCTTGAAGATGAGTGCCGCCGACCGCAAGGAGTTTCTCACCAAGACTTTCTCGCCCGATGCCTATGGCTTCAGCTATGTGCGTGTGTCGATAGGCTGCTCTGATTTCTCGCTCAGCGAGTACACCTGCTGCGACACCCCGGGAATCGACAACTTCGCCCTCACCGACGAGGAGACCGACCTGGTGATACCTATCCTCAAAGAAATTCTTGCCATCAACCCCGCACTGAAGATTATGGGCACACCGTGGACCGCCCCCAAGTGGATGAAGGTGAACAACCTCACCGACCTTCAGCCCTACGACTCGTGGACCAGCGGACAGCTCAACCCGGCCTACTATGCCACCTATGCCGCCTACTTCGTGAAGTGGATACAGGCATTCAAGGAACAGGGAATCGACATCTACGCCATCACTCCGCAGAATGAGCCGCTCAACCGTGGCAACTCGGCATCGATGTATATGAGCTGGGAAGAGGAGCGCGACTTCATCCGCACCGCCCTGGGCCCGCTCTTTGCGGCCAGTGGCATAAGGACGAAAATCTATGTGTTCGACCACAACTACAACTACGACAACATCGCCTCGCAGCAGAGCTATCCCACCAATATCTATGCCGAGGCCGAGGCAGCGCAGTATATAGCCGGAGCAGCCTTCCACGACTACGGCGGCGACCGCTCGGAGCTGCTCAACGTGCACAATGCCAACCCCGACAAGGAGCTGGTGTTCTCGGAGACCTCGATAGGCACATGGAACAGCGGCCGCGACCTCACCAAGCGCCTCGTGGAGGATATGCGCAACATCACCATAGGCACGGTGAACAACTGGTGCCGCGGCGCGATAGTGTGGAACCTCATGCTCGACAACGACCGCTCGCCCTACCGCGAGGGCGGCTGCAGCACCTGCTATGGCGCGGTTGACATCAACAACAGCGACTACAAGACCATCACGCGCAACTCCCACTACTACATCATCGCCCACATGGGAGCCGTGGTGAAGCCGGGAGCAGTGCGCATAGGCACATCGGGCTACACCGACGCCAACATAGCCTATGCCGCCTTTGAGAACACCGACGGCACCCTGGCCTTCGTGCTCGCCAACAACAACGAGAAAGCCAAGCTCATCACCGTGACCGCGGACGGCAAGCACTTCGCCTATGAGGTGCCGGGCAAGTCGGTGGTGTCGATGAAGTGGGCTAAATGAATCGAAGTTTATTCACCCGAAAAAATGATTTTTTAAGATGAGACACAAGATATTATTAATGGCTGCCCTGGCAGGAGCGCTTGCCGTGACCTCGTGCAACGACGATGACTTCAAGCCCGGCAACCCCCAAATGGACGTGGTGGCACAGAATGCCGACGCATTCTTTGGCGACAGCCTGCCATTCACCATCAAGGCCACCGACGTGGAAGTGCCGCTTTCCACCCTCAAGGCACAGCTCTACTATGGCGAGGAGAAGGTTTCGGAAACCACAATTCGCACCAAGACCAGCGGCGCCGACTACACCGGCAAGATTTATGTGCCATTCCTGAAGGGCACGCCCGACGGCAAGGCCACGCTCAAGTATGTGCTGCAAAACACCAGCCTCACCATCACCGAGCGCGAGCAGGAGCTCACCCTGGCACGCCCCGACTACCCTTACCTCACGCTGGTGACAACCGACGGCGCTGAATACCGTATGGAGCGCACCGCACGCAACCAGTATGCCGCCAATGCCGCCTTCCCCGGCAAGGTGAATGCCTACATTGTGGCGCCAAAATATGGCGACAACGGCAACGAGCTGCAATTTGGCTGGGACGGCAGCGGCGTGGCACTCGGAGCCTCGCAGGAGATACCCTTCTCGAGCACCACGAGCGGAAAATATGACATCACATTCAATACGCTCAGCTTCGAGGCCTCACCCTTCGCCCACATCTACTTCTGCGGCAAGGAGATGAACACCACATCGACCCCCGACGTATATACAGTGGACCTCACCCTCAACACCGGCGACGCAATCACCGTGGATGGCATTGCCAACGTGGCCGAGTGGTGGCTCGACCCCGACTACCTGCAGCGTGGCGACGACGGCGTGGTGCGCTTCGTGCCTATGAGCGGACGCTACCGCGTGACCGCCAATGGCAAGCTCAGCTACTTCATCATCGAGGCACTGGGCAGCGACGGCAACCTCGCATCGCTGCAGCCCGACGGCTCGGGAGCGCTGTGGGTAATCGGTGAGAACGTGGGCAAGCCCTCGCTTGGCAACGCCGTAGGTTGGACCACCGAGAACGCACTGTGCATGGCGCCGGTGAAGCGCGGGGTGTACACCCTCACCGTGACCGCCGGACGCACCATCAATGCCACCTCAATCAACTTCAAGTTCTTCGGCCAGGCCAAGGGCTGGGGCGATGAGCTCACCAGCGCCAAGCTCACCACCACAAGCGACATCATCTTTGTGGGCGACGGAACCAACGGCCGCGACAACGGCAACCTGGGCATCGTGGAGGGCAAGCAGCTCGAAGTGGGCGGAGTGTATCGCCTCACCGTAGATGCCAGCGCCGGCATGAACAGCTGCGTGCTCACCGTGGAGCAGCTGGGCACCGAGGAGCTACCCTCGGCCGACATAAAAATCAACGGCGTGAAGCTCGAGCAGCTCGACAGCGACAACTACCAGGCCACAATCGACCTCAAGCAGGGCGATGCACTGAGCATTGAGGGCGTGAGCGACATAATGAGCTACTACATCGACCCCGACTATGTGACAATAGGCGCGGCAGGAGCGCAGTTTGCCCCCGTCGACGGCAGCTACCGCATCAAGGTGAACACCGGCGGCAAGACGGTGACGTTCACCCGCATGAATGGCACAGAGGAAGCCACCCTGGGCGACGACGGACACGGCGCACTGTGGCTCATGGGCTGGGGCGTAGGCTCGCCCTCGCAGGACTCCCAGTTTGGCTGGACTCCCGGCGCGGCCTACTGCATGGCCGAGGTGGCACCCAAGGTGTATCAGTTTACGGGTCAGGCAGGCCCCGAGACCGGCTCGCTCACAGGCCAGCGCTTCCGCGCCGACTACCTGAGCTTCAAGTTCTTCCACCAAGACGGCTGGGGCGGCGAATTTGGCGGCGAGCAGCTCACCCTCATCGAGGGCGGCGAGCTGATAGGCGGCACGGGCAACTTTGAGCTCGTGGGCGGCACAAACCTTGAGGAAGGCGCTACCTACCGCATCACAGTGGATCTCACCGCCGGCAACTCGGCCGGCACCATCTCATTCAAGAAGCTGTAGCTCACTGCAATCAGCCACCACCATCGCGACAGCGGCCCCGCGCAGCCGCACACGGCCGCTGCCGCGATTTTCCCCCAGACAACCAAAACCAATAGGAAATCATAACCATTATTAACCGCTTAACTAAGAATCGGCGATGAACAGAATTATTAGAAAAATGATGGCAACACTCGTAGCTGTCGCCACAATGGCCACAGCCACTGCCGAGAGCCTAAACCAGACACTCTACTTCGACTTTGGAGCAGTAAGCACTACTACCTACGGAGAGACTACCGATGGCGTCGACGCCAATGGCAACTGCTGGAACAATATCACCAACCAGCCCGATGAGAGCAACAAGTATGCCCTTGCCGGTACGAAATTTGAGGGACTGGTGAACTCGCTCAATGCAGCCACCGGCTTCAGCCTGACCCTCAACTCACGCTTCTCGACCAATGGCAAGAGCGGAGGAGGCGGTTTGCTGACGCCCACAGCCGAGAATCTTGCCGACATGGCGATAGTGACCGCCACCGAGGACTACTATTTCATAGAGTCGAGCGAGAACAACAGCAATTTCACCATATCGGGCCTCAACCCCGATAATGGCTACAAATTCCACATCTTCGCAAGCCGCAAGGCCGCCGACACCCGCACCGGACTCTTCACCATGGAGGGCGTGAACAAGTGGGCAGGAGAGCTTCAGCTTGCAGGCACCAATCTTGGCGGAACCGGCGTGAACCAGAATGTGAAGACCATCCTGGAGAGCGAGCTTGTGTATCCCGACGCTGAGGGCAATATCACTTTCACCGTGAGCCGCTCCACCGGAGCCTACATAGCCCTCAACTGTATGAAGGTGGAAGAATACACCGGCGGCACACGCCCACAGGAGCGCCCTGTGATTACCGCAGTGACCATTGCGGGCACAGCGGCCGAGAATGGAGTGAGCTGCCCTATGCACGAGATTAGCCCCGACGGCAAGCACGCCGGCAAGTTCCAGTATTTCGGAATGATTAACGAGGGCACATTCAAGCTGCAGTGTACCACCGCCGAGGGCACTTCGCTCACTCTTGGCGAGGGTTTTGCCGAGGACGGCGACGATTTCACTCCCACAACCACCGGCCTGGTGCTTATGAACATCGACATGGAG
>CAMGFF010000126.1 GCA_946055125.1 uncultured Prevotellaceae bacterium
GTTAGGCACTTTTTTTGAATCCTCCAAATTTTTTGGCAAATTTTTTTCGATTCTGTGTGATTTTTTTGAGAATTTTTTTGAGAATTGGGGGTTAATTGCCGTGAAATGGGGTCTTCACCATAGTTGTTCACCTTTTTTCAGGGGTGGTGTTTCATCTTCGGCTTTTTATTTCCATTGTCACGTCGCGATAGGAGCGGCGGCCCTCGATGTAGTCGGCATAGAGGTCTTCTTCGCTGCGACCCCGGAGCATGTGGCAGCGGCCGCACAGCTCGCAGTTGTGCCGGCATCGCCACTCGCGCAGCACATAGGCCCTGCGCTCATCTCTTGTCGATGTGGCAATAGGTGGAGGTGCGTCAGTCGTCATAGTCAGCCGTTGTAGTTCCAGCCATGGTCGCCGTGGTAAATCATCTGGTGGGTCATTCCGCCGTCGATGCAAATGTTCTCGCCGGTGATGAATCCTGCCTTGTCGGAGCAAAGAAACAGCACCATGTGGGCTATGTCCATGGGATTGCCCACGCGCCCGGCGGGATGCTGCGCGGCGTCGGGGCCCGTGTGCTCGGCAAAGTCGGTGTCGATCCAGCCCGGTGATATTGAGTTCACCCTTGCCTTGCCCCGCAGTGTGGTGGCGAGAGCGTGGGTGAGGGCGGCAATGCCTCCCTTGGCCGCGGTGTAGCTCTCGGTGAGCGGCTCGCTCATGCGGTCGCGCGACGACGATATGTTCACTATCGATGCGCCGGCAGCCAGGTGTGGCGCGAGTAGCTTCACTAAGTAGAACGGCGCGGCAACGCCCACCGCCAGCGCATAGCCAAACTCATCCCAGGTGCAGTCGTAGAGGCCTTTCATGAGTGGCATGGCGTTGTTGATGATATAGTCCACCCGTCCATACCGGGCAATCACATCGCCGGCAAAGGACTCAAGCACCTCTTTCCGCGAGATGTCGCCCACAAAGTGTTCTCCCTCCCTGATGTCGATCACTGCCACCCTGGCACCGCGCTTGCGCAGCTCGCCGGCAATGCATTTGCCTATGCCATGCGCTCCTCCCGTCACCACGGCCACCTTATCCTTGTATTCCATAATCTGCTTCATTTTCTAAAGTTGTTCACACCCTGATTCTTCGAGACAAAGGTACATAAAAATTCCCACAAATCGTGTGCCGAGTGCCACAAATTTATTTTTGGGCACTCAGGCAAATTGCCAATCAAAACCTACATCGCCGCATCAACATCACCACGAGAATTTGGCATATTCTTCCACAAGTGGATGGTGCATGGGAATGTGGATGGTTGCGGGCAAGAAAAAAATCGCAGGAAAAGATGATTTTATTCAAGATTTTGCGGGAAAATTGCTAATTTTGTGCCTATAAAATGTATTTGACCAATTTTTAACTCAGTGAATCGCTCTATGTCGAAGGCTGCCAACAGGGATAGCGTGGTGATTATTCCCACCTATAATGAGAAAGAAAACATTGCAAATATTATAGAGGCGGTGCTCGCTCTGCCGCACGACTTTGATGTACTCGTTATCGACGACAACTCGCCCGACGGCACTGCCGCTATCGTACAGGGCAAGATGAAGCTGCACCCCGAGCGCGTGCACTTGGTGCAGCGTGCCGGCAAGCTCGGCCTTGGCACTGCCTATATTGCCGGTTTCAAGTGGGCCCTGGCGCGGCACTATGACTACATCATTGAAATGGATGCCGACTTCTCCCACAATCCCGCCGACCTTATCCCGCTGCGGAATGCCTGTGCCGTGGAGGGCGCCGACCTCTCCGTTGGCTCGCGCTACATCACCGGCGTGAACGTGGTGAACTGGCCTATGGGCCGCGTGGTAATGTCCTACTACGCCAGCGCCTATGTGCGCATTATCACCGGAATGAAGGTGCGCGACACCACTGCCGGATTCGTGTGCTACTCGCGCCGCGTGCTCGAGGCTATCGACCTCGACAAGGTGGAATTCAAGGGCTACGCCTTCCAGATTGAGATGAAGTTCTCGGCGTTCAAGATGGGATTCTCCATTAAGGAGGTGCCTATCATCTTCGTGAACCGCGTGCTCGGCACAAGCAAGATGAACACGAGCATCTTCGGCGAGGCCGTGTTTGGCGTGATAAAGCTCAAGCTCAACAGCTGGATGGGAAAGTATAAGCGCGTGAAATAAAGCGTATTAACAATACAAACGATATATATATCTACCTTTATGAGCCACAGGTTACTCTATAATGCCGAGATTGTGAACGAGGGGAAGCGTTTCCCCGGTTATGTGGTGATTGATGGCGATGTGATTGCCGAGGTTGCGCAAGGCGCTCCCTGCGAGGCGGTTATGGCCGGGTGCGACCTCGCCGACGACCTTGCCGGTGCTTTGCTGCTGCCGGGTGTGATCGACGACCAGGTGCACTTCCGCGAGCCGGGACTCACCCACAAGGCCGACATTGCCAGCGAGAGCCGCGCCGCCGTGGCCGGTGGCGTGACATCGTTCATGGATATGCCCAACACCGTGCCCCAAACCACCAATATTGAGGCGCTTGAGTGGAAGTTTGCACGCGCTGCCGCAACGTCGGTGGCTAATTTCAGCTTCAACATCGGTGCCACCAACGACAATGTGGGAGTGCTTGAGCAAGTGGACTTTAGCCGCGTGTGTGGCGTGAAGGCTTTCCTTGGGTCATCGACCGGAAACATGCTCATAGACGACCGCTCGGCCCTGCACAGGCTTTTCAGCTCGATTCCGGCAGTGATTGCGGTTCATGCTGAGGATGAGGCAATTATCAGAGCCAACCGCGAGCGTTACGTCGCCGAGCGCGGCGACGACCTCCCCGTGGAATTGCACCCGCTAATCCGCTCGGCCGAGGCCTGCTATGCCTGCACCGCCCGCGCCGTGGAGCTTGCCGAGCGCTGTGGCACGCGCCTGCATGTGTTTCACCTCTCCACCGAGCGCGAGCTGGCTCTCTTCAGCAATGCTCCGCTTGCCGACAAGCGCATCACGGCCGAGGTGTGCGTGCATCACCTGTGGTTCACCGACCGCGACTATGCACGCCTTGGCAACCGCATTAAGTGCAACCCCGCCATCAAGACGCTTGCCGACCGCGAGGCGCTGCGCGAGGCGCTGCGCAGCGGCCGCCTCGACGTGGTGGCCACCGACCACGCCCCGCACCTCCCCGCCGAGAAGGAGGGCAACTGCCTCAAGGCGGCCTCGGGAATGCCGCTCGTGCAATTCTCGCTCGTGGCGATGCTCGAGATGGCCCGCGAGGGAATTTTCACAACTGAAATGGTGGTGGAGAAGATGTGTCACGCCCCGGCGCAGCTCTACCGCATCGACCGCCGAGGCTACATTCGCCCCGGATATTACGCCGACCTCGCCGTGGTGCGCCGCGACGACGACGGCCACACCGTCACCGATGCCGACGTGCTCTCGAAGTGCGGCTGGACCCCCTTCCACGGCACCGTGATGCACCACCGCGTGGAGCGCACCTTCGTGAATGGCGAGGAGGCCTTTGCTAATGGCCGCATCAACGAGGCCGTGCGCGGCCGCCGGCTGCTCTTCAACGTGTGATCAACCCGACAACGCCACACAAACCCTCTTAAATACAAAACCGTCATGAGAAAGCTATTACTGTTATTATCGTTGATTGCCATTGCCACACAGGCGTGGGCAATACAGAAAGATGTGGAGCTGGCCAAGCGCGAGGCGATGGGCTTCGTGCGCACCGCGAGCCGGCTCAAGAGTGTGAATCCCTCCAGGCTCGAGCTTGCCTACACTGCCGGCAGCGACAGCCGCCGAGAGTTCTATGTGTTTGCCGTGAGCGGCGACAAAGGATATGTGGTGGTTTCGGCCGACGACTGCGCCACCTCAATTCTGGGCTACAGCAGCGAAGGCACATTCGATGCCAATAATATGCCAGACGGCATGAAATTCATGTTTGAGGAGTATTCGGCCGAAATCAGGTATGCCATGGAGCATAATGCCGAAAGCAGCAGCACGGCACGCCCGCGAATCGCCGAGGAGCGAAGCCCCATAGCGCCGCTGTGCCTTACCCTATGGAACCAGTCGTGGCCCTACAATAACCTGTGTCCCGACTACGACGGCACACTGCTCTGCGTGACCGGCTGTGTGGCCACAGCCATGGCGCAGATAATGCGTTATCACCGATGGCCGGTACAAGGCGCAGGCTCCAACACCTATACCACCGAAATCAACGGAACCGCGCAGACGCTCTCGCTCGACTTCAGCACAATCTCTTTCTACTGGGAGAACATGCCGGCCACCTACACCGAAAACTCCACCATTGAGGAGCAAGATGCCGTGGCAAAGCTTATGCAGGCATGTGGCATAGCCGTTAACATGAGCTACGGCTTGTCGTCGGGAGCATACAGCTTCGATGTGCCGCACGCTTTGGTTAACTACTTTGACTACGACAAAGGTGCATTATTGATAGAGCGCAGTCACTACGGCGTGGAGCAATGGCACAATACCATCTACACCGAGCTGAGTGAGAAACGCCCCGTGTATGTTAGCGGCAGCAATACAAACGCCGGACACGCCTTTGTGTGCGACGGATATGACAAGGACGACTATTTCCACTTCAACTGGGGCTGGGGTGGAATCGCCAACGGATATTTCCGCTTCACCGCGCTCGACCCAAGCACGCAGGGCATAGGAGGCAGCAACGCCGGATATAGCGGCAATATTACGGCCATTGTGGGTGTCAAGCCCGATGCCGGAGGCGAAGCCCGTGCCACAGTGAGCTACGGACTCGACTTTGTGACCAATGTGGCTTCCTCGGCCGATGCCGCCGACGGGCTCGTGGGATTCAAATTTGGCAAAGTGACCTTGGAATCCAACTATGCCGACGGCGAGACCGACATTATGCTCGGCGTGATTGTGGAGAACACTGCCACCAAGACAAGCACATTTGCTCCGAGTGATCTTTACTGGGTGCTGAAACGCGGCTACACCTACTCCCGCTCCGACAAGGATGAGAATATGTATGTAGAGCTTGGCGACATCATCGCCGGCGGCGACGGCAACTACCGCATCTATCCCGGCTACTACGACACTGAGCACGAGGTGACCGACAAGGCTCTTGTGCCGATGGGCTGCATCGACCATGTGGATATGGTGGTTGAGGGCGGCAACGCCACTTTCACTTCGCCCACCAAGGGCGTGGCATCGCTCTTGGTGCCACAAGTTACTTTCAACACCAGCTTCTACACCGGCAAGCAATACTCGGTAACCGCCACCATAAGCAACTCGGGAGCCGAATACTATGGCGACGTGCTACTTGCCGTTATCAATGAAGACAACCAGATTCAGGGCAACCTTGCTGAAATGCGCGTGGCTGTGCCCGCCGATGGCACGATGACCTCGACCATTATGGCAGAACTTGGCGATGTGGCCCCGGGCAACTACTACTTTGCCATTGCCGGCACCGACTATGAGATAATAAGCGACGTTATCCCCATTGAGGTGAAAGAAGCTCCCTCGAGCTACAGACTCAATGTCACAAATCTTGCCATAGAGAGCCCTGAGAGCGTGAATCCGCTCAATATGCACGTCAGCGCCACGTTGAATTGCACCGAGGGGTATTTCTTTGGCAGAGTAAGTATGTGGGTTTTCGGTGCCGATGGCTCTTCGTTGTCCTATGAGAACTCGCCATACATAGCAATTGACGCCGACGGCTCTCACGACCTCAACATGGAACTCTCGTTCAACTTCTTAGAGGAGGGCAAAAAATACTATATGGCTGCCTACGTCTATGATAACGGCTGGTCGCAACTGTGCCCGGCAGTGCCATTCTATGCGAGCTGGCCAACAGGCGTGGAGAGCAACCGTGCGGCGGCCGGCGATGCAGTGGTGGCCATAGCTCCCGGCGGCGGCAGCGTGACAGTGAAGACCGGTGAGGAGATTGAGGCAGTGCGCCTGCACACCCTCTCGGGCGTGCTTGTGGCAACTGCCGGCGGAGGCGGAACCACCGCCACCATCATCGACACCACGCACTTGCCACACGGCGTGTATGTAGTGACTGTCGTCACTCCCAACTCCACTACCACCCGAAAGATAGTGAAGTAAATCCCACCTGTGAGGTGGCTCCGAAATTGCAATGACTGCGTACTCATAGGGACGATCAGAGGAATGCCGGCCCATCGTTTGATGATTATGGGCTGTGGCATTCCTGTGAGCGTCCCTGTGTCATTATGTCATGCTCCTGTTTTCCGGAACAAAATCATCTTTCCCCACAATTATCTCCCTGCCCGCAGACAACCACATTGCACGCTCCATCCACTTGTGGAAGAATATGCCAAATTCTCGTGGTGATGTTTATGCGGCGTTGTAGGTTTTGATTAGCAATTTGCGAATCTCGCTAAGAGAGAGACACGCTCCACTCAACGGCCAAGCCCGTGTTTATCACATACACGAATGATTCTTTCCTATAATATTTCTCTCCCACTTTATTCAGCGATTTCTCAATAGTTTCTGATTTTGCGAGCAGCAACACCAGCTGATAATCTTTGTCGACAATTTGTGTGTTGTTGGGATGAGCCTTTGTGTTGTGCTGGGTTGCCGTGAGCAAGATGAGGTTTTCCACATAATGGGCCCCCTTTCCGAGCCACATATGTTGTTGTCGACGGCAAAGATACAACAAAAAACTGAGAATGAGGGCAGAATGATGAAAAATCTGTG
>CAMGFF010000127.1 GCA_946055125.1 uncultured Prevotellaceae bacterium
AAGTGAATCCACTGGTGTTTGAGACCAGCGCGTCTACCGATTCCGCCATCTGGGCTTTTCGGCGGTGCAAAGATACGATGTTTTTTTGATATTTCAAGGGCTTTTGTCGTTTTTTTGCGCTTTTTTGCACGTGATGGATGGTTTTGCTCTGCATGCTTGTGTGGCGTGGGGTGGATATTTGGCGCTCTTGGGCTCTCGTGCTACATATTTTTTGTAACTTTGTGCCTGTGAAACTACTGCCGCAATGGGTTCGCCGTGCGGCAAAGCTTGAATTATGAAGAAAAGAAATTCTGTGAGTGGCTCGAAGAAGAAGCCTTCTGCCACGGGTGGCAGTGTGATGAAGCGCGTGTGCCTCGTTGCCGAGAGCCGCATGGGCTGCCTTGTGTGCAACATCGTTGTGGCCTTTGCCGTGATGATGGTGGCTCGCCTGGTGTTCTTTGTGCTGAATATCGGGTGCTTTGCCCACCACTTGTCGTGGCAGCTTGCCGCCGACATGCTCCGTGGCGCTCTGCTCTTCGACACCTCGGCTATAATCAGTGTGAATGCTCTCTATGTGCTGCTCATTGTCTTGCCTTTCCACAAGAAGGAAACTGCCGGCTTTGCCTCTTTCACCAAGTGGCTTTGGATGCTGCTCAATGGCGTGGCGCTGGCCGCCGGCCTGTGCGACTGCGTGTATTTTGAGGTCGCCGGCCGCCGCCTCACTGCCCCGGTGCTGTGGGGGCCGGGCGGTGTGGGCGATGCAGCCGGCATCATAGCCACCGAGGCTGTGAGCCACTGGTACCTGGTGATTATTTTCGGGGCTATGCTGTGGGCAATGTGGAGGCTCGGCCGCACTCCGGCTCTGGGCCGTCCCAAGAACATCAAGGCCTACTATGCCTTGCAGAGTGCGGTTCTGCTGGCGCTCGTGCCGCTGTGCGTGGCCGGTGTGCGTGGCAGTTTTTCCCCTGCCGTGCGCCCCATTGCCGCGGGCAATGCGCTGGCCTATGTGAACCGCCCCATAGAGGCTGCCGTGGTGCTCAACACGCCTTTCTCCTTGTTACGCACCATGTGCAAGCGGCCTTTCGTCGTGCCCAATTACATGACCGACACCGAGATGGAGGCCTTCTTCTCCCCTCTCCACCTCCCCATGGCGGGCAGGCGTTTCACTCCGCGAAATGTGGTGGTGATGATTGTGGATAACTTTGGCCGCGAATACTCGGGATTGCTCAACAGCGACCTCGACGGAGGCAGCTACAGCGGCTTCACGCCGTTTCTCGACTCGATAATGGCTCAGGGCACATCGTTTCGATATAGTTTCGGCAATGGCCTCTCGAGCGCCGATGCCCTGGCCTCGGTGCTGCTGGGCATTCCCAAGATAGGTGAGCCGTTCTTCCCCTCTCCGGCATCGCTCTGCCGCGTGACTGGTATAGCCGGCGAACTGCGCACGAGGGGCTATCACACGGCTTTCCTCCACGATGTGCCGGGCGGCGACCCCGGGTTCAGGGCTTTTGCGCGCTCGGCCGGCTTCAGTGCCTGCCTGGGCATTGATGAGTGCCGCGCGGGTCACCCCGATGCTGGCCTCATTGGGCAAGGGGCGATTTGCGATGAGCCGTTCCTGCAAATTTGCTGCGAGGAGATGAGTGGCATGAGGCAGCCGTTCTTGGCGGCTGTGCTCACCGCCCCGTCGCGCTCGCCCTACTCTGTCCCGGCCGGGCAGGAGGATAAGTTCCCATCGGGTAACATGCCAGTCCACAAGCGTGTGGGCTACACCGACATGGCTCTGCGGCGCTTCTTCGAGTCGGCCAAGAAGCAGAAGTGGTATCGCAACACGCTCTTTGTGATTACCGCCAATCATCCGGGCCCGTCGGGCCGCCGCGTGTATCAGTCGGACCTGGGTGCCTTTGCCGTGCCGCTGGTGCTCTTTGCCCCGGGCGACTCCACCCTGCGCCGTGGCATCGACGACCGTCCCGTCGCCCAGCACACCGATGTGATGCCCACCGTGCTGGGCTACTTGGGCTACGACCGCCCCTATGTGGCCTTTGGCTGCGACTTGCTCCACACCCCGCCCGGCCTCACCTGTGCCGTGAGCAGCCACAATGGCACGTTCCACTATGTGAAGGGGGAGTACCTGCTGCAATTCAATGGCTCGCGCACCACCGGCTTCTACCGCTTCAAGAGCGACCGCCTGCTACAGTGCAACCTGGTGCGCCGCTCCCACCGATGGCAGCCCATGGAGCGTGAGCTGAAGGCAATCATTCAGCAATACATGCAGCGCATCAACTCCGACAACCTCGTGATAGATAATCAATAAAACAAACCACTAAAAACAACAAGTAATTTTTTCTTTTGCAAATCATGATGAATAATCGTTCAGCAGGCCGCACAGCTCTCGTGGCGCGTGAGTATATAGTGCCTTTCATTCTCGTTGCCTCCCTCTTTTTCATGTGGGGTGGGGCGCGTGCCATTCTCGATGTGCTCAATAAGCACTTCCAGCTCACCTTTGGCATCAACAAGGCCCACTCGGCGCTGATGCAGTCGGCCATCTATGGCGCCTATTTCCTCGGAGCTGTTCCGGCGGGTACGTTCATAAGGCGCTTCGGCACGCGCCGTGGCGTGGTGGTGGGGCTGTCGGCTTTTGCCATTGGCTCGCTGCTCTTTATCCCGGTGAGCTATGTGATGCAATTCGAAGTCTTCCTGCTGCCGCTCTTCGTGATTGGCTGCGGACTGGTGATGCTTGAAACGGCCGCCAACCCCTATGTCACCCTGCTCGGTGACCCGCGCACCTCGGCCGGACGGCTCAACCTGGCGCAGTCGTTCAACGGACTGGGCTGCATCATGGGTGTGCTGCTTGGCGGCCGGTTCTTTCTGCACGACGATGTGCAGTCCGGCGGCACCGAGATTGCCCTGCCCTACACCTTCATTGGCATCATAGTGCTGGCTGTGGCTTTTGCATTCACGCGAGTGAAGTTGCCCGAGGTGGCGCAGATGCGGCGTGGCTCAGGTGGCTCTGCCACCGGCTTCGAGCCTATGTTCTTCGTGGGACTTGCCGCTCTCGTAGCCTACGAGATAGCCGAAATCTCCATCAACACTTTCTTCATCAACTACATGAGCGACGATGGCTTCCTCTCGCCCAAGGATGCCGCCACGCTGCTGTCGATAGGCGGTCTGGGGCTGTTTCTTGGTGGCCGCGTGGCGGGCAGCCTGCTCATGCGCCGCATTGCCGCCCCTGTTATGCTCAGGATTTGCGCCATGGGCACTATTGTCGCCATGGCGCTCACCATGATGCCTCTCGGCATGGTGTCGAAAATAGCCTTAGTGGCGTGCTTCGCCTTCGAGAGCATTATGTTTCCCACCATCTTTGCCCTCTCGCTGGGATATGCCGGCGGCAACACCGAGCGTGCCTCATCGGTGCTCATGCTCAGTGTGGTGGGCGGTGCCATAGGCCCGCTGGCCATGGGTGGGGTGAGTGATGCCCTGGGCAATGCCGCCTCGTTTGCCGTGCCGCTGGCGGGCTTTGTGGTGGTGCTTGTGTTCTCGCTTCTTTCACGCAATAAATAACCAATCTGCAATGGAAAAACCTCATTTTCACATTCTCGATGGCCTGCGCGGCGTGGCTGCGCTGCTTGTGGTGGTGTTTCACGTGGGCGAAGGCTTCGCCACCAGTGCCACCGACCAGTTTCTCAACCACGGCTACCTTGCTGTGGATTTCTTCTTCATGCTCTCGGGCTTCGTGGTGGGCTATGCCTACGACGACCGCTGGCGCTCGCAGCCGGGCTTCACGCTGTGGGAGTTCTTTCGCCGCCGCCTGGTGCGCCTGCACCCCATGGTGGTGCTGGGAGCGGTGCTGGGAGCGCTGTCGTTTGCCCTGCAGGGCTTCGTGAAGTGGGACGGCACCGAGGTGGCTCTCGTGAATGTGGTGGTGGCGATGCTTCTCTCCATGCTCCTGTTCCCCGCATGGCCGGGCTCGATGCACGAGGTGCGCGGCAATGGTGAGATGTTTCCGCTCAACGGGCCTTCGTGGTCGCTTTTCTTTGAGTATATCGCCAATATCGCCTATGCCCTCTTGCTGCGCCGCCTCTCCACGCGCCTCCTTGCTGCCGTGGTGGCGGTGATGGCTGTGGGCTATACCGCTTTCGACCTTTTCAATTTCTCTGGGAGCTGGACGATGAACCTGGGCTGGACGCTTGCCGGCTGCAACCTGCCGGGCGGACTGCTCCGCGTGGGTCTGTGCTTCTCCATGGGGCTGCTGCTGCAACGCCGCTTCAAGCCCCGGCACATCAAGGGGGCTTTCACCCTGTGCTCGCTCCTGCTGGTGGCGCTGCTCGCCGTGCCTTATCTCTCTCCTCGTGCCGGCGAGGTGCACTGGTGGAACTCGCTCTACGAGATTGCCTGTGTGCTGGTGGCGTTCCCGCTCATTGTGCTGACCGGCGCATCGGGCCGGCTGCATGGCGGCAGCACCGAGGCTCTGTGCAAGTGGGTGGGGCAAATCTCCTATCCGCTCTATGTGGTGCATTACCCCGTGATGTATCTTCTCTACTCCTGGCTGTGGAGTGGCAGCGGACACGGCACCGGGGCCATAGCGCTTGCCGTTGCGGCTGCCGTGGCAGCGAGCATAGTGCTTGCCGCCCTTGCCCTGCGCTTCTACGACCTCCCCGTCCGCTCACGCCTGTCGGGAGGGAATAATAAGCAGTGAAACGCTGTCGTGCTCTTGTCCTTGCCGCCATGGCCGTGAGTGCCCGGTGTGGTGTCGCCTCGTCGCGACCGCCACACCGGGCGCTGCCATTCAGGGTGTTTTTCACACGATAAAAAAGTGTCACTTATAATTTTTTCAAAATTTTTGTCAAAAAAATTTGCGTGTTTTGTGGCAAATAGCTACCTTTGCAGCGAAAAAGATTGCAAATGGTTAACAAATTATTCCATTTGCCGGCAGGTTGCCACTTGCTTGCGACGGAATAAGGGAAATTTAGAAAAAAACGAAAGAAAGATGAAAAAGAGATGGTTAATTTTGTTCAGCTTAGTAGCGTTGATTTCATTGCTTGGCGTGGGGCTGACGGGTCAAGAAGGTAACTTCACACTGCCCGAGGGGCTGGCGGCACAAGACTATGCCAACATTGCTTGGATGATTACGGCCACGATATTCGTGCTGATGATGACGCCGGGCCTTGCGTTCTTCTACGGAGGAATGGTACGCGCCAAGAATGTAATCAGCACTATGCTGCAAAGCTTCATAGTGATGGGAGTGGTGAGTGTGATATGGATAGTGCTTGGCTTCGGCCTCTCCTTTGGCAACGACATAGGCGGCCTCATAGGCAACCCCATGGATTTCTTCCTGTTTAATCATGTGGGTTGTGAGAACATGGGAGCGCCGGGCACCGCGCCGCTGTCGCAGATCGACCTTGGCGTGACCACCATTCCGCTTGCTCTCTTTGCGCTGTTCCAGATGAAATTTGCTATAATAACGCCGTCGCTCATCACAGGTTCGTTTGCTGAGCGCGTGAAATTCTCCGGTTATCTAATCTTTATGATGCTTTGGGTGATATTGGTCTATTGCCCGCTCGCCCACTGGACGTGGCACCCTGAGGGAATCTTCGCCAAGATGCACGTGCACGATTTTGCCGGAGGAATCGTGGTGCACGCAGCATCGGGCGTGGCAGCCCTCACGGGAGCCCTCTTCCTTGGGAAGCGCAAGAGCGAAGAAGGCAAGGCCGCCAATATCCCATTCGTACTGCTTGGAGCGGCACTGTTGTGGCTGGGTTGGTTTGGTTTCAATGGAGGCTCGTCGCTTGCCGCCGACGGCGTGGCAATCTCGGCCTTCCTCAACACCAACACCGCCGCCGCAACAGCAATGGCCACCTGGGTGTTCCTCGACTGTGTGCTTGGCCGCCGCCCGTCGGCAATGGGAGCGGCAATCGGCGCTGTGGTGGGCCTGGTGGCAATCACCCCGAGCGCCGGCTGGGTGACCGTGGGGCAGAGCATATTCATCTCCTTTGTCACCACCCTCATCTGCAACATGGCAGTGACCTATAAGGCCAAGACACACCTCTTCGACGACGCGCTCGACGTGTTCCCCACTCACGGCCTGGGCGGAATAGTGGGCACCGTGCTCACCGGTGTGTTCACCTATGGTTACTTCTATCCGCAGCCCGAGAGCGCCGAGATTACTCACTGGGAGTTCTTCCTCAATCACCTGCTCGCCGTGGCCATAGTGTTTGGCTACACATTCATCGTGAGCTACGCCCTCTACTGGCTCACCAACAAGATGGTGCGCATGCGAGTGTCGGCCAAGAGCGAGCGCATAGGCCTCGACCGCTCGCAGCACGATGAGGAATATGGCGTGGAGACCCACACCGAGATTGCCGAGGAAGTGCCAAGCGAGAGC
The DNA here is from genome assembly GCA_946055125.1 of uncultured Prevotellaceae bacterium. GTDB lineage: Bacteria > Bacteroidota > Bacteroidia > Bacteroidales > Muribaculaceae > CALZFJ01. Next base: position 6,359 of record CAMGFF010000127.1, read on the forward strand.
GAGTGGATGCGCTCGGTGGCCGAGAACTGACACACACACACTAACGCACACAATCCATAAAACAAATCAATATATATATATTTCAGGCAACAATAACGACAAGAAAGGTTTAATGATTAGTAAAAAAAGTTTTTAGGTTTTTAATGGTTGTAATTTGGGTATAAAAAAGATTGTTGAGAAACGCCGGCCGCTGCCGCAGTGGAGGCACAGCAGGTGCAGCCACAGCAAGGCAGCCGCCAAGAGCATCACAAATGGCAAAAAAGAGAGTTTCTTTGTTTTTATACTAAATTCCGGGGGGTGGGGCTTGT
>CAMGFF010000128.1 GCA_946055125.1 uncultured Prevotellaceae bacterium
CCGGTGCAGCCACCATACCCAGCAGCGCCCCGGTGATTCACACCGAGGCGCTGCTGCCATATCCCCCCCCAAAAAAACCTCCCAACTAACCCCTAAAAAACTCCTAACTACACCCTCCTAACTCCTAACTAAATCTAAAGCATCCCTTTCGTGCTCGGCAGCCGGTAGGAGAACACATCGCGGCGCAGGGCGGCACGCAAGGCGCGAGCCAGGGCCTTGAAGATACCCTCAATCTTGTGGTGCTCATTAGTGCCGCGAGCCGAGATGAAGAGATTCATGCGGGCCGCGTCGCTGAGGCTCTTGAAGAAGTGCAGGAACATCTCGGTGGGCATCTCGCCAATTCGCTCGCGACGGAACTCAGCGTCCCACACCAGCCACGGCCGTCCGCCAAAATCGAGAGCCACCGTGCACTGGCAGTCGTCCATGGGCAGCACGAAGCCATAACGCTCAATTCCGCGCTTGTCGCCCAGGGCAATCCTAATCGCGTCGCCCAGGGCAATGGCAGTGTCCTCGATGGTGTGGTGCTCATCCACATCGAGGTCGCCCTTCACGGCAATATTGAGGTCGATGCCCGAATGGCGGCCAATCTGATGGAGCATATGGTCGAAGAAACCCAGCCCGGTGGAGATGTTGCAATGGCCGGAGCCGTCGAGGTCGAGGTCGATGGTGATTTGCGTCTCGCTCGTGTTGCGGTCGACGTGGGCAGTGCGCGAGCCGCCGCGCAGGAAGTCGGAGATGCGGAACCAGTCGTCGGTAACAAGCGCCACACAGTCGGTCAGTCCCGCCTCGGCCACCGCCTTCGCCCCCTCAGTGGGGTTGGCGAAGAAAATAGCCTTAGCGCCCAGGTTGCGGGCCAGCAGCACATCGGTGAGGCGGTCGCCAATCACGAAAGAGCCGGCGAGGTCGTAGTCGCCACCGGTGTATTTGCCCAGCAGAGCCGTCCCCGGCTTGCGCGTGGGAGCGTGCTCATGCTCAAAGGTTACGTCGATGATGATGTCGTCGAATACCACCCCCTCGCCGCGCAGCGTGTCGAGCAGCAGGCGGTGTGGAGGCTCAAAATCCTCGGTGGGGAAAGAGGGTGTGCCGAGGCCGTCCTGATTAGTCACCATCACCAGCTCAAAGTCGAGCGTGCCGGCAATGAACGCCATGTTGCGAATCACGCCGGGGATAAACCGGAACTTCTCGAGCGAGTCGAGCTGGTAGTCGACGGGCGGCTCCACCACCAGGGTGCCGTCGCGGTCGATAAAAAGGGCGCGTTTATTCTTTTCCATAATCTTTCAGAGCGTTGATTAGCGATTCATTCTCCTCGGCTGTGCCCACGGTGATTCGCAGGCAGCCCAGGCACTTCTCCACACGGTTGCGGTTGCGCACAATGATGCCGCGGCTACGCAGGAAGTCGTAGATAGCGTCGGCGTCGGTGACGCGCACCAGCACGAAATTGGCGTCGCTTGGGAAAATCTTCACCACGCATTGCAGCGTGGCAAGAGCCTCGGTGAGCGACTTGCGGCCCGCCAGCAGCATGTCCACCCACTCTTGCACCTCGCCGTGGCGCTTCAGCCGGAGGGCGGCATATTGCTGAGTGAGGAGGTTGATGTTGTAGGGATATTTCACCTTGTTGAATATGTCGATAATCTCCTGCGAGGCAAAGGCAATGCCCAGTCGCACCGCCGCGCTGCCCCAGGCCTTCGAGAGCGTCTGCATCACAATGAGGTTGGGCAGAGAGCCGAGGCGCGAGAGCATGGAGCCGAGCGAGGAGAAGTCGATATAGGCCTCATCGACCACCACAATGCCCTCGAAGCGACGGCACAGAGCCGTGATTTCGTCGAGGTCGAAGGCATTGCCGGTGGGATTGTTTGGCGAGCAGATCCACATCACCTTCGTGTGGCCGTCGGCAGCGGCGAGCATGGCCTCGGTGTCGAGTCCGAAACCCTCGGTGAGCGGCACGCGGCGGTAGGCCACGTCGTTGATGTCGGCACACACCTCATACATTCCGTAGCTCGGCGCCATGGCCACCACATTGTCAACGCCCGGGCGGCAGAAGGTGCGATACACCACATCGATGCACTCATCCGAGCCCACGCCGAGGAAAATCTGCCTGGCAGGCACGCCGCGCAGCCCGGCGATGAGGCTTTTCACCTCGTGCTGCAAGGGGTCGGGGTAGCGGTTGTAGGGTGAGTTGAGCGGATTCTCGTTGGCATCGAGAAACACCGATGCCGTGCCTGTAAACTCGCTGCGGGCCGAGCTGTAGGGCACAAGATTCCATATATTGGGGCGAACAAGAGCTTTAAGATTCATCATGTGCGTGAGTTATTTGTTTTTTTAGTGATTCAAGTCGCACCGTCACGGCAAGGCGGTGAGCCATGAGGTCCTCGTTCTCGGCAAGAACCTCAATGGCGGGGCCAATTGAGGCCAGGCCCTGGGGCGTGAGGTGCTGGAAAGTGATTTTGCGCGTGAAACTGTCGATGTTCACGCCGCTGTAGGCCTTGGCAAAGCCGCTGGTGGGCAGGGTGTGGTTGGTGCCCGAGGCATAGTCGCCGGCGCTTTCGGGCGAATAGCCGCCAATGAACACGCTCCCGGCATTCTCCACACGCGCCGCGATGGCCTCGGCGTCGGTGCGGTTGATGATGAGGTGCTCGGGGGCATACTCGTTGGCAAACGCCATCACCTCGTCGTCGTCGCGCAGCAATATCACACGGCTGTGGGCGAGCGAGCGTCGCATCATCTCCCGGCGAGGCAGCGCGGCAAGCAGCTCCTCAATCACCGCCGGCAGCGCGGCGGCAAGGGCGGCATCGGTGGTGAGAAGAATCGACTGGCTGTCGGGGCCATGCTCGGCCTGCGAGAGGAAGTCGCTCGCCACGAAGCGGGCGTCGGCGGCACCGTCGGCAATAATCATCACCTCCGAGGGACCCGCCGGCATGTCGATAGCCGCCGCGCCGAGGCTCACCTGCTGCTTCGCCTCCATCACGAAGCGGTTGCCCGGCCCGAAAATTTTGCTCACGCGCGGCACGCTCTCGGTGCCGTAGGCCATAGCCGCCACGGCCTGGGCTCCACCCACCTTGTAGATTTCTGTTACGCCCGAAATGCTTGCCGCATAGAGTATTGCCGGGTGCACCCGCCCATTCTTGCCCGGAGGAGTGCACAGCACAATCTTGCGGCAGCCGGCGAGGCGTGCCGGGATAGCCAGCATGAGCACGGTGGAAAACAGCGGCGAGTTGCCGCCGGGAATGTAGAGCCCCACGCGCGTGATAGGCACCGCCTTCTGGCGACAAGTCACGCCCGGCACCGTTTCCACGGTGATTTCCTCCATGCGCTGTGCCTTGTGGAACTTCGATATATTCTTTGCAGCCACGGCAATGGCATTCTTCAGCTCGTGAGGCACAGCATCGACCGCCTCGGCAATCTCACCGGCTGTCACCTTGATTTGCGAGAGCTGCACGCCGTCGAAGCGGGCGGCCATGTCGCGCAGGGCATCATCGCCACGCCGGCGCACATCGTCGATGATAGCCGCCACGGTGTCGCGCAGCTCGCGAGTCTCGGCCACGGCGCGGGTCATCAGCGCCGGCCACTCCTCGCGCCCAGGATATTCATATAAGCTAATATTTTCCATTATCAAAAATAACTGTTATAGTTAAGCCAAATTATCACCCCCATAACCCATAACCCCTCTAAAGCACCATCTTCTCAATGTCGAGCACCAGGATTCCCTCGGCTCCCGCGCCCTTCAGTGCGTTGATAATCTCCCAGAAGTGCTTCTCGGGCAGCACCGTGTGCACCGACGACCATTCCTCGTCGGCCAGCGGCAGAATGGTGGGGCTCTTAATTCCCGGCAGCACTGCCAGCACATCGGCGAGCTTCGCCTTAGGCACATTCATGAGGATATATTTCTTGCCCTCGGCGGCTTTCACCGCCTCGATGCGGAATAGCAGCTCCTGGAGAATCTCCTGCTTCTCGTCGGAGAGCTTTCGGCTGCCAATTAGCACAGCCTCCGATTGCAGCACCGTGGCCACCTCAACAAGGTTGTTGCTCACCAGCGTACTGCCCGACGACACGATGTCGAAAATTGCGTCGGCAAGGCCAATGCCCGGGGCAATCTCCACCGAGCCCGAAATCACATGTACATCGGCCGTGATGCCATTCTCGCGCATGAAGTCGATGAGGATTTTTGGGTAGCTTGTGGCAATCTTCTTCCCATTAAACCACTGCAGGCCATCATATTTCACCTCCTTGGGAATGGCCAGCGACAGGTGGCACTTGCTGAAGCCAAGGTGGCGCAGCACCTCCACGCGCTGTTGCTTCTCGAGCACCTCATTAAGGCCCACGATGCCAATGTCGGCAGTGCCGGTGGCCACAGAGTCGGGAATGTCGTCATCGCGCAAGAAAAGAAGTTCCACGGGGAAGTTGCGCGAGGGCACCAGCAGGGTGCGCTTCACCGCTGTGAGTTTGATGCCGGCCTCCTGGAGCAGCTCCATAGTCTCATCATAGAGGCGGCCTTTCGATTGTACTGCAATTCTAAGCATAATATATATAAGTTTTTTTGTTATGATCTGTATTTTGGGCTATGAGCCTTGAACTATGAGCTTTTTTGGGGGTGGGCTGCAAAAAGCCGGTAATTGGCTCACGGCTCACAGCTCATAGCCGAAAAAATGCCGGCTTAGGCGCTGTGGAGCGGAAAGCCGGCATCTATGTGTTGTCACAAAAATATGTGTATCATTGCACCTCACGCATCAGTGCACACATCGATGATTGTAGCTCGCCGCCAGGCTGCCGCAATGATGGTGATGATGATGTAGAGCAATAATTGTCATTTTTTTTGGTTTTAACGCCGCAAATGTAACGCTTTTTTGTGAAATTGCCAAAAAATGTAACAAAAAAGCACCAGTTTGAGTATTTATTCTCCCTTTTATTCTCCATTTCAGTTTTTTTGGAAAAACTATCACCTAAACACAGGCTTTCGTCAGGCATTACCCCCATTCATAACCTGAAACGTTCATTCAACAACTTGATTCTGTGCATGAGCTGCTCAAATGGCAATTTTTCCCCATAAACAAAATGTAGAAGTAATTCCTCGTAGTCCGACTTCCAAGCCTTCATACAATGCTTTGGAGGTAGAAAAGATATGTGTTCTCGATAATCCTTGTCATAGTCGGCATAACCCACATGATAGAATTTCCTGCGATGCTCCACTATTTTGCGATAGAGCTCATCATCTTCAAGAGCCATACGTCCATGTTCAGTGTCCATAAGGCGTTCCAAATCATAGAGATGACGACTCATGCGCAAGCTCCTCGGTTCTTCCTTTTGGAACTCTTCGCACAGCAGAAATGCTTTTTCAAGGAATGTCCTCGATGGTAAAACTGTTGGAATTTGTACTTGGGCATTTGCGTCATCCTCTGGGAATAAAGCACTAATCATAGTGCCCAATGTCATTATCTCAAAAGGCTCGTCCATCGACAGACAACTAATTTCAACCTTTACCCTTGGAGGCACATACTCCGACCCGGAACTTGCAACAGCTCGATAGTTCACAAAAATCACAGTAGGGTCTGAGTCGCTTGAAATTACTTTTCCAGTGCTATCGCTTACTTCTGGTATAACCTCATAATCAGTCAGCCCTAATTTTGCCAACTGTGTATTGAGTGCCAAAGATGCTTCTTCAACTATGTATTTACGGCATTTCTTTCTTAACACTTTCAATTGATTGTTGTTTTCAATTGTTTCAGTGAAGAAACGATAATTCAGTGCCAGGTCAATGTCTTCGGAGAAGCGATCTATAAGCCCCCAACCTTTGCTCAACGATGTACCTCCCTTAAACTCCATCCACTTTGAGCACTCCAAATTGAAAAGAGCTTTCAATACCATTGTAACCCACCAGTCCTTTTCTACAGCATACTCGGGGAGTCCATATTTCTCCGATACTCTCTGAAGCATTACTTTTCGCTCGACATCAGTATGGTTAATCCAGCGTATCATGTTGCCAGTTATTTTATTATATTATACAAAGTTCGACGCACCCATATTGGAGCGTTCTTTATGTCGGTGTCAAATGATTCAATTGGCATATTCTTTTCTAATAGTCCTTTAATAATGGCTTTATGTTCGTCAGTAAGCCTTGTCTGTCCGATAGATTTTATTGCTTGAATCAAAATTGCCAATAGCTCGTTCCGATATGCAAAGTTTTTGGGTACGCAGCGCTTGAAGATTATGGTCTTTTGTCCCAAATTGATTTTTCGAGCTGATCCTGATGTGAGATAAACAAAATTCATAGGAACTTGGGTTGAAAGTCCAAGCATATTTGCAGCTGTCTCTCCAGTGGGAAGCACCTGAGCATTATCTCTTCGGGCTATTGCCTTTACTAATTCCTTTACATCTGGTTTAAGAATACCAAATTTCGTAATCTTAGGTTTGAAATATATCCCCTTAGCCAAACGGCACAATATTCCCTTTTCTGCAAATTCAGATAACAGTCGGCTAATAAATACATCGTTACCCTCTGTTGCAAAATCAGTCACAAAAAATAAGGTTCCGGCCTCATTTCCCTGAATCGTTTGCTCTATTTTGTCAACTATTCTCATATGTTATCAAGTAGAAAGTTTTTGAAAATATTTCTACCT
>CAMGFF010000129.1 GCA_946055125.1 uncultured Prevotellaceae bacterium
GCGAGTGACGAAGCGCTACCTGCTGTGCGACGGCGAAGAGCGACTGCGCGGGTGGATTAACAAGGCTACAGGTGAGGTGCTTCCCGAGGGGCTGGAATATGTGCCCGGGGAGCTGCGCGAGATGGCGTTTGGCGGGGTGCATGTGATGTCGCCGAGGATTTTTGCGGCACTTGAGGAATATGCGAGGGGGACTTCGGCCGAGGGAGAGGTGAAGTTCTCGATAATTCCATTCTATGTGGCGATGTGCCGGCGGCTCAGGATAATGAGCTATGCGCCGAGTGGATACCGGTGGCTGGATATTGGCAAGCCGGAAACGCTGGAAGAGGCTGAGAGGATTTATAGGTGAGGGAGAATTAACATTGTTTTTTGGGAAATGTTAAAAGAGGGAGCGAAAGAGGAGGATTTACAGAAGATTAGGACACTTTTTCGGAAATATAGGCATAGTTAATAATCTCTAAGTAATATTAAGAGGTTATGAGGCTATGCCTTTGTAGTTGTAACTTTGCGGTTGCAATTTTACAACTTGATAATTAAGCAAATATGAAGAAACTCTCAATGATGCTTGGCGCACTGGTGGTGGCAGCATCGGCACACGCCGAGGGCTACCAGGTGAACACGCTGAGCGCGCGCCAGCTCGGCATGGGACATGTGGGCGTGGCAATGAAACTTGGTGCGGAAAGCGGCTATTTCAATCCTGCGGGAATGGCATTTATGGACAAGACGGTGGACGTGAGCGCGGGTGTGACGGCGACTATGCCCACTTGCACGGCAACGCTGCCCGACGGCACGCAGTGGCAGACCGACAACAAGGCGAGCACGCCATTCTATGTGTATACGGGCTTCCGCGTGTATGACAACCTGAAGGTGGGCGTGTCGATCAACAATCCCTATGGAAGCAGTATCAACTGGACCCGCAACTGGGCGGGAGCGGAGCTGTCGCAGCGCGTGTCGCTGAAGACGTTCTCGCTTCAGCCCACCGTGGCATGGCGCATCACCGACCGCATCGCCGTGGGCGCGGGGCTGATGATAGCCTGGGGCTCGGTGGACCTCGATAAGGGACTGGTGAGCGGCGCATCGACCGACCAGCTGCTTGCCGCGAGTGGTGTGGAATATCGCTTTGGCAGCACCACGCCGGCATCGGTGAACCTGAAAGGCACGGCCAAGGTGGCGCTGGGCTATAACGTGGGCGTGATGGTGGATGTGACCAAGAGCCTCACGGTGGGAGCCTCGTTCCGCTCGAAAGTGATGGCAAAGGTGAAGGCCGGCGACGCCAGTGTGAGCTATGCCAACGAGGTGGCCGAGCAACTGCTGGAGAGCAAGATAGGGCTAATCAATGAGGCCAACTTCAAGGCCGAGATGCCCATGCCCTACACACTCACGCTTGGAGCGAGCTACAAGGTGAGCCCTAAGCTGCAGCTTGCCTTCGACGCGCAGTTCACGGGCTGGAAGACATATAAGGAGCTTAACATAGAGTTCCTCGATGAGCGCCTTGTGCAGGCAGGCTTCAACCAGAACCTCAAGAAGAACTACCACAATGCGTGGGCCTTCCGACTTGGAGGGCAGTATGCTCTGACCAATCGCCTCGACCTACGCGCCGGCGTGGCCTACGACAACACACCTGTCGACGACAACTACTACAATCCCGAGACACCGGGCAAGGACAAGGTGTCGCCCTCAATAGGACTGTCGTTCCGCCCGATAAAGAACCTGAGCATCGACCTGGCATGTGCCTACATAGCCAATGTGGGCAGTGGAGAGAAGAGCTACACCTACGACGACCTGATACTGAAGCAGATGGCGGCGCAGGGAATGCCTGTGGGCTACATGAAGACGTTCACGGCGAGCTACAGCCCGGTGGCGTGGTGCCCATCGATAGGAATAGGGTATTCGTTCTGAGAATGACGAGGAAAGAGATTTTTTAGCGGCAGCACTGAGGCAGAGAGCCTTGGTGCTGCTTTTTTCGTGGGGTAGGGGCAGCTTGCCGATGCCTGCCCGGAGGGTGGAAAAAGTTTTTTCGGGCGATTGCTTTCAACTTGCATAAATTTATATTATTTTTGTGGTTGAATTGCATTTTTAAGGAATTTAAGTGTTGATGCTTTAATAGGTATGCTTTATGGAAACGAAGAAATACACTCCCGAAGAGGAAGACAGAATGGTGACGAAGGCTTATCAGGAGATGCTCTCAGGCTACTTGCAGAGCAATCACCGCAAGAAAGTGGAGATAATAGAGCGTGCCTTTAAGTTTGCCCGCGAGGCACACAAGGGAGTGCGCCGCCGCTCGGGTGAGCCCTACATACTTCACCCCATCGCCGTGGCGCGGATAGTGAGCCAGGAGATAGGACTTGGCTCCACGTCGATATGCGCGGCGCTGCTGCATGATGTGGTTGAGGACACCGACTACACGGTGGAGGACATAGAGTCGCAATTCGGGAAGAAGATAGCGCAGATAGTGGATGGGCTGACGAAGATTTCGGGCGGCATATTCGGCGACCGGGCCTCGGCGCAGGCCGAGAACTTCCGCAAGCTGCTGCTGACGATGAACAACGACATACGCGTGATACTGATAAAGATGGCCGACCGCCTTCACAACATGCGCACGCTTGGGTCGATGCTTCCGAGCAAGCAATACAAGATAGCCGGCGAGACGCTCTACATCTATGCACCGCTGGCCCACCGCTTAGGGCTCTTCGCCATAAAGACCGAGCTTGAGGACCTGAGCTTCAAATATGAGCACCCCGAGATTTACAAGCAGATAAACGAGCAGATAGCCGCCACGGCCGAGCATCGCAATGAGGTGTATGAGAAATTTGCCGCGCCGGTGCGCGAGCGACTTGCCGCGATGGGGCTGGAATATGAGATGACGGCGAGGGTGAAGTCGGTCTACTCGATATGGAACAAGATGGAGTCGAAGCACATCCCCTTTGAGGAGGTATATGACCTCTATGCGGCCCGAATCGTGTTTAAGTGTGAGAATGAGGCCGATGAGAAGAAGCTGTGCTGGAACATCTACTCGGAGATTACCGACCTCTACCGCCTGCACCCCGACCGCACGCGCGACTGGCTGAGCACGCCCAAGGCCAACGGCTACCGTGCGCTGCACCTGACGGTGATGGGCCCCGACGGCAACTGGATAGAGGTGCAGATACGCAGCGAGAAGATGAACGAGATGGCCGAGCGCGGCTTTGCAGCCCACTGGAAATACAAGATAGGCGAGGGAGAGGAGGAGAGCGAGCTTGCGTCGTGGCTGAAGACAATTCAGGACATACTGGAAAATCCCGAGCCCAACGCGCTCGACTTTCTCGACACCATAAAGCTCAACCTCTTCTCGAGCGAGATAGTGATATTCACGCCCAAGGGCGAGCTGATCACGCTGCCGGTGGGAGCCACGGTGCTCGATGTGGCCTTCAACCTGCACAGCGAGATAGGCACTCACTGCATAGCCGGCAAGGTGAACCACAAGCTGGTGCCGCTGTCGCAGAAGCTGCAGAGCGGCGACCAGGTGGAGGTGCTCACCTCACACTCGCAGCAGCCGCAGCCCGAGTGGATCAACTTCCTTGCCACGGCCAAGGGAAAGACGCGCCTGCGGGCGGCACTGCGGCGCGACCGCCGCACGGTGATAGAGCGAGGCGAGAAGGACTTCGCGGCCTTTGTGCAGCAGCATGGGCTTGAGCCCGACAACAACGTGGTGACGAAGGTGCTCGCCATGGAGCACTTGCAGCACCGCGATGACCTCTTCTTCATGATAGGCTGCAATGAGATAGAGCTCACTGAGAGCATGATAAGCAGGCTGAAGGGCAAGCCTCAGGGCAGTGGCGGCCTGCTCTCGAAGATATTGCGCAACCCCTTTGCGCCCAAGTCGAAGAGCGCTGATGAGGAGGAAACCATCACCACCGTGCCCGAGAACATCGACAAGAAGCAGACCTATGTGCTCACCACCGAGAATGGAGTGAGCAACTATGTGATAGCACCGTGCTGCCACCCCATACCGGGCGACGACGTGGTGGGATATATCGACGACGACCGCCATGTGATAGTGCACAAGCTCACCTGCCCCAATGCCATGAGGCTGAAGAGCAGTTTCGGCGGGCGCCTGCTGTCGACTAAGTGGGACACCAAGCGGGAGAAGTTCCTCGCGTCGATACACATTGAGGGCATCGACCGCATGGGCATATTGCAGGAGCTAATCTACATCATCTCGACCAACATGGCCATCAACATACGCGGGCTGAACATTGCCGCCAATGAGGGAGTGTTCAGCTGCGAGCTGACGGTGCTGGTGGAGGACACGAATGTGGTGACGGCCCTGTGCAAGCAGGTGAAGAAGGTGAAGGGGGTGAACTCGGCGGCAAGAATGAATTGAGGAGTAATTTAGGTAAGAGGTAAGAGGTAAGGGGGAAGAGAGGATAGTGGGGTAGAGCTAACGGGGGATGGCTCACGGCTCATGGCTCACAGCCCACGAATGATAAATGTTGATGATTATGAAGCAAATATTTGGCATAGGCAATGATGTGATTGTGCGCTTGCTGCTTGCAGTGGGCGCGATTGTGCTTATTTCTTACTGCCTCCCCAAGGAGAATAGGGTGGACTATCACTATGCCCTGGGGCGCCCATGGAACCACTCGCTGCTCACGGCGCCTTTTGATATTCCTATCAATCTCGACTCGGCGAGCGCGGCAAAGCAGCGCGACAGCATTAACCGCACTTTTGTGGCTATCTACAAGCACGACACTTCGGTGGACCGCAAGGCGATACTGGAGCTTCAGGAGGCTCTGCAGAAGACCTCGTTGCAGGGTCAAAAGCGCAATCACCTGATTGAGAGCGTGCGCCGAATATATGTGGATGGCATTGTGGACAATGCCACGAGCGACCTCATAGCGGCTGGCAAGCTGCCTGAGGTGCGCTTTGTGGTGAATAATGTGGCAGAACCGGCACCGACGGCCCCAATGCACTCGGTGCGCACGGCCTACGCGCTGCTCGACTCGGCCTTTGCCGATGCTGAAACACAGAGCGCGATGGACGGTGTGCAGATTACGCGCTACCTTATCCCCAATGTGGTGTGCGACTCGGTGGAGTCGAAGCGCATGATCGACCAGCTCTACCAGAAGGCTCTCGCGCCCATAGGACTTATGCAGAAAGGCGAGCGCATAATCGACCGTGGCGATGTGGTGACACCGCAAATCTTCGAGCTGCTGAAGACCTATGAGCGCCTTGCCGAGGACCGCCTTGAGAAGCGCGAGGACCTGCGCTACACCATAGTGGGACAGGTGGCGATAATCACGCTGCTCGTAGTGGCGATGTACTTGTTTTTGCACTTCTTCCGTTGGAGGATATATGAGGATATTCGCAAGATGGTGTTCATCACTTCGTTTCTCACGGTGTTCACCATGGCAGCATATGCAGTGGTGGCGTCGCTGGGGTCGGGGGTGTATGTTATGCCCTTTGCGGTGGTGGCGGTGATTTTCACCACGTTCTTCGACTCTCGGACGGCGCTCTTTGCCCACATAGTGGAGGTGATGCTGTGCTCGCTGGTGGTGGCCGAGCCGCAGGAGTTTATCATGCTGCAGTTCTTTGCGGGCGTGACGGCGATAATCACGGTGCAGGAGCTCTCGAAGCGGTCGCAGCTGGTGCAGTGCGCTATCTACATCTTCCTGGTGTACTCGCTGGTGTATGCAGCGATGCACATAATCGTCGATGGCGACGTGAGCAAGGTGAGCCGCTATGTGATAGGCTGCTTTGGTGTCAACGTGGTTCTGTTCTCGTTCTCCTATGTGCTGATATTCCTCATAGAGAAGATATTCGGCTTCACCTCGACGGTGACGCTTGTGGAGCTCACCGACATCAACAACCCCATTCTGCGTGAGCTCTCGGAGAAGTGCCCCGGCACGTTCCAGCACTCGATGCAGGTGAGCAGCCTGGCGGCCGAGGCGGCTCATGCCATAGGGGCCAACTCGCAGCTGCTTCGAGCCGGCGCGCTCTATCACGACATAGGCAAGCTCGACAACCCGGCGTTCTTCACCGAGAACCAGCGCGGCGAGAACCCGCACAAGATGCTCACGCCCGACCTTAGCGCACGCATTGTGATAGAGCATGTGCAGAATGGCCTGCGGCGTGCCGTGAAGGCGAAGCTGCCGCAAATAATCATGGACTTTATCACGCAGCACCATGGCTGCGGCAAGGCCCGCTACTTCTACACTCAGGCGCAGAATGCGAGCCCCGACGTGCCCATCGACCCGGCTCCTTACACCTATCCGGGTCCCAACCCCAACACGAAGGAAACGTCGATACTGATGATGGCCGATGCCACCGAGGCTGCGTCGCGCAGCTTGAAGGACTACAGCGAAGAGGCGATAGGCAATCTGGTGAGCCGCATCATCGACTCGCAGATTGCCGATGGGCTATTCAAGGACTCGCCCATCAGCTTCCGCGATGTGGAGATAATAAAGCGCACGTTCACCTCGCGCCTGCGCACTATCTACCACACGCGCATTGCCTACCCTGAGCTGAAGAAGAAGCTTGGAGATTAGATATTAGATATTAGATATTAGA
>CAMGFF010000130.1 GCA_946055125.1 uncultured Prevotellaceae bacterium
ACACCGGCCAGAACTACGACTACAACCTCAACGGCATCTTCTTCCGCGACCTGAAGCTCGCAGAGCCCGAAGTCTATATGGATGCCGTAGGCGATGACCTTGGCGCAACCTGCGGCAACATCATCAATTGCTCCTACAAACTTTTCTCGCAGACGAAGCCCGACGGCGTGCTCGTGCTTGGCGACACCAACTCATGCCTGAGCGTGATAGGAGCCAAGCGTCTGCATATCCCCATCTTCCACATGGAGGCCGGCAACCGCTGCAAGGATGAGTGTCTGCCCGAGGAAACCAACCGAAGGATTGTGGATATAATCAGCGACGTGAATATGGCATACTCCGAGCACGCCCGCCGCTATCTCGCCGACTGCGGTCTGCCCAAGGAGCGCACCTATGTGACCGGAAGCCCTATGGCAGAGGTGCTCCACGAGAATCTCGCAGAGATAGAGGCGAGCGACGTGCATCAGCGACTCGGTCTTGAGAAAGGCCAATACATCCTCCTCAGCGCACACCGCGAGGAGAATATCGATACCGAAAAGAACTTCCTCTCCCTATTTTCGGCAATCAACAAAATGGCAGAAAAGTACGATATGCCTATTCTCTACAGTTGCCATCCACGCAGCCGCAACCGCCTTGCAGCGAGCGGCTTCAAGCTCGACAGCCGCGTAATCCAGCACGAGCCACTGGGATTCCACGACTACAACTGCCTGCAGATGAACGCCTTTGCCGTAGTGAGCGACTCAGGCACGCTGCCCGAAGAATCATCATTCTTCACCAGCGTTGGGCATCCATTTCCGGCGATTTGCATACGCACCTCCACAGAGCGCCCTGAGGCAATCGACAAGGCCGACTTCATCATCGCCGGCATCGACGAGAAGTCGCTGCTCCAGGCTGTGGATACGGCTGTAGAGCTTTGCCGTGACGGACACCATGGCATTCCCGTGCCCGACTATGTGGAGGAGAACGTGAGCACCAAGGTGGTGAAAATCATTCAGAGCTATGTGGGGATTGTGAACCGTATGGTGTGGCGTAAATACTAAATTTTTTTCTGTTGCATGAGGGTGATTGGAAATTTGATTTGGTGGGTGTTTGGGGGGCTGGAGGCTGCTGTGGGGTATTTCATGGGGAGTGTGGCTGTGGCGCTGACGATTGTGGGGATTCCGGTTGCGCTGCAGACGTTCAAGTTGGCACTGCTGTGCCTGTGGCCTTTTGGGGCTGAGGTGCGGTCCACGGGTTGCCCCATGGGGTGCATTAGCATTCCGCTGAATGTGCTGTGGATGGTGTTTGGGGGGCTGTGGGCGTGCCTGGTGCACGTATTCTTTGGGCTGCTACTGGCGATTACGCTGGTGGGTATTCCTTTTGCACGGCAGCACTTCAAGATGGCTGGGCTGTCGCTTGCGCCGTTTGGCAAGGAGGTGATTTTGAAATTCTGAGAATGTGAACCGAATGAAACGTATTGATGAGGAGAAGGCGGTGGTGGAGCAGATGATAAGGCTCTACTGCCGTAAGCATGAGGGCAACCGTGTGCTTTGCGCCGGGTGCGAGGAGCTGCTGGGCTATGCCTTGGCGCGGCTGTCGCATTGCCGCTTTGGCAATGATAAGCCCACTTGCAAGCAGTGCCCCATTCACTGCTACCGGCCTGAGATGAAGGAGCGTATCAGGGCGGTGATGAGGTGGTCGGGGCCGAGAATGATTTTGTATCACCCGGTGGCGGCGTTGAAGCACCTTTGGCGCGAACTGCGGTGAATTTCTTGAAATATTTTTTTCTGATATGGCTATGAATAAGCGCGAATATGCCCGGGCCAACAAGGAATGGCTTGCGGCTAAGGCGAAGGAGGCCGGGGTGAAAGAGCTTGGCGGTGGCGTGCTCTACCGTGTGCTTGCCGTGGGGCGCGACGATGGCCGCCACCCCACGGCAAGGAGTGTGATTACGGCTCACTACACGGGCCGCACCATCGATGGCCGTGAGTTCGACAGCAGTCGTGGCGGCGTGCCGCCTGCGCTGCGTGTGAATGAGGTGATTGATGGGTGGATAGTGGCGCTTCAGCACATGTGTGTGGGCGACCGCTGGGAGGTGTATATACCTGCCGAGATGGGATATGGGCGCTACTCGCAGCCCGGGATCCCGGCCGGCTCCACGCTGATATTTGAGATAGAGCTTGTGAGTGTGAACTGAGTGGAGCGTGGAGATGAAGAAGGTGAGGATTGTGGCGATGAGGCGGGTGGAGCACCGCGACCTCATGGCGCGATATGAGAACCCCATAGAGCATGCCTGCGACGTGCTTGAGGGTCAGGAGTGGGTGAGCATCGACGGCCGGTGTCCCGAGGGGCTGTGCCCTGAGGCGTGGAAGTCGATGCGCGAGTTTGTGGAGGCACTGGCGCGTGGCGAGGGCAACTTCTTCGATGGGTGGATGCGCAATCCACACAGCGCGATGATAAGCTGCAACGATGGCTTCCGCCCGGTGAGTTTTTTTATTGCTGCGATAGAGTGATGAGCGCGTTGAGCATGCTGTGCTTCGTGTTGCCGCTGCCTGTGGCTTTTGTGCTGCACGATGCCGAGGAGGTGCTGGTGCAGCGGCGGTGGATGCTGCGCAATGCCGGCAGGGTGCGGGAGCGGATGCCGTGGGCCGCGCCGGTGATTGACAGGCTGCTGCGGCTCTCTACCGGGGCTTTTGCCATTGCTGCGCTTGAGGAGCTGGTGGTGATTCTTGCCGCCACGGCGTGTGTGTTTCTGCAGGCCGACTTCGCCCTTGAGGTGTGGGCGGCATTGATGATGGCTTTCGCGCTGCACTTGCTCGTGCATGTGGCACAGGCGGTGATGGTGCGCGGATATGTGCCCGGACTGGCTACGACGGTGTTGCTGCTGCCGTGGGCTGCATGGGGCGTGTATTCGCTGTGGCTTGCCATGGACTCGGTCACGCTGCTGCTGTGCACCGTGGCTGGAGTGGCGGTGGCCGCGGTGAATCTGCATTTCGCCCACCGGCTCGGCATGAAGCTCACTAAGCGATAGCAAACATACTTTACAGAACGACAGAAAACACTGAGGGTGTGCCGCAGCTTGTCTGCGGCACACCCTCAGTGGCATTTTTGGAGTATTCAGCCCCATGGGGGGATTAGTGGGTGCGGAGGGTGGCGGTGGTGCCGCGCTTCTCGATGTAGATGCCCCGGGTGGGGGCGGTGAGGAGGCGCTGGCCGGCCACGTTGTAGAACTCTGCCGGCGCATCGGGGGCTGTGACTTGGATTCCGTCGATGCCCGAGGTGACGGTGAATGTGGCTGTGCCTGCCACCGATGAGCCGCTGGCATACACGGCGATGATGCTCACCGTGTGCTCGCCGGCGGTGACGGCGGTGAGGGTGAACTCGGGAGTGGCGCTCTCGCCCACTTTCACGCCATCGAGCAGTATCTCATAGTGGAGCACGTCGCCCACATCCACGGTGCTGCCTTCGGCATCGGGCACTCCGGCGAAGAAGTCGTCGAGCTGCAGGAAGAAGGCATCCCAGGAGGTGTAGTGGAATGCTACGCGCACGTCCTCGCCCACATAGTCGGTTAGGGGCACTTCGTAGATAGTCCACTGGCCCGAGGGCACGCTGCTGATTGAGCCGAGCGAGGTGAAGGCGTCCTGCATGGCCATTGAGGAGTTGATGCCGCTCACATCGGCGGTGGTGGCGAGCACGTCGAGGCTCTCCTCATACTCCGAATAGGCCTTGGTGACGAATCGCACCACATAGTTGTCGTAAACGTGGATTGAGGGCGAGACGAGCCACTTGTCGGCTCCGCTCTGCTGCGGTGAGAAGAACACAATCTGCTTGTTGCCGCTTACTGCGCCGCTGGCGGGGTCGCCGGGCATCATTGCGGGGGTGGTGGTCCAGGGGTTGAACACGAGTGGGGCGATGGGCTTGGGCGACTCGGGGGTGCTTGCTCCCGGGAAGGTGACGATATTGGTGGCACCGCCCAGGCCAATGGGATAGACCGCGCGCTCGTCGAAGTCGTAGGAACGCCAGTCGCCAAACTCGTGCTGGGCGAAGTCGGGGTATGACTCAAAGTCGTCGCGGAAAGCGAGCTGCTGATTCCACTTCACCGCCACCGAGCCGTCGGCGGCCACGTCGGTGGTGATGTTGTAGGGGGCGACGAGCTGCTCAATGAGGGTGATGGCAATTGAGTCGTCGGCGGTGATTTCCACCTCCTGCTCGTGCACCTCGTAGTGCTGCACTGCCACGCCCACCGAGTAGCGGCCGAAGGGCAGTGAGGGGAGAACGGCCTTGCCTCCCGCCACCACGGCAGTGAACGAGGCGAGCGTCTCAAGATTGGTGAACTCCACGGTGGCGCCGTCGGCGCTCTTGCCATTATTCGTGGTCACGGTGCACTCCACGCGGGCATAGTCGTTGGCGGGAATGTCGACTGTGGTCGTTACCACCTCCGACTCGGAGGAGAGATACACCGACTTCACGCCGAGCGTGTGGGTGCCGGCGGCCACGTCGGTGAAGAGATACTCATAGGCATCAGTGGTGCCGGCCTCGGTGCCATCGAAATACACGGTGAACAGCTCATTGGGGTTGCCGGCCGAGCGGGGCTGAGCCACGCGCCTTGAGCGAGCCTTGGCGGCTGCCACGGCCTGAGCGGCATCGGGGATTTCCTGGCCCACATACACATCATCGACCATGAGCATGAACGCTCCGCCAATGTTGGCCTCGCCAATGTAGCGAATGGCAAACTTGATAGGCGTTCCGGCATAGGCCGAGAGGTCGAACGATTGCTTGTGCCACCACTTGTAGTCGACGGTGAGGTAGTTGCCCGAGGAGATTTTCACGAAGTCGGCGGCGGAGGGGTTATCGGTTACGGTGGTGACATACACCTGGAATTTCTCGTCGTAGAGGTCGGCAGCCTTGGCCATGAACTGGAGCACATTGTCGGTGCCGGGAGTGATTGTGGGCGAGATGAGCCAGTCGTTGTTGGCGTCGCCCGAGGCGGTGCGAATGAAGCCGGCATATTGCTTGCCGCTGTGAGGGCGCAGCACGGGGTAGTCGTACCACCAGCTTGGATCGACGGTCATGGGATTGACCACGGTGGCATATTGCAGGGTGCCGCGGTTGGGGTAGTCGCCCACGAGCGGGGCCGAGGCGAGGCCGTCGCCGTCGATACCGCTCCAGTCGCCAAAGGCGACAGCGAAGGGCGAGTATTGCTCAAAATCATCGAAGAAAACCGGGGCTTCACGATTCCATGTGAGCAGCACGTCGTTGAGCCCGGTGATGGCATTGTGGCTCACTTGAGTGGCGAGGGCGAAAGGAGCCTTCACCTTTTCCTCGAGAGTGAGTTCCACGGTAGTGTCGGAATCGACCGAGAATGTTTTCTCGGCGGTGATAAAGCCCTCGCGCTCCACCTTGGCAAGGTGATTGCCGGGATAGACCTTCACGCTCACTTCGCCGGCGGCATTGAGGCGCAGTGTGCCATAGCCCACTGAGTAGTCGGATTGCGTGAGCTGCACCACCTGGCCGGTGAGATCGACCTGAGCGGCAGTGGTGACGCGAATGGTGAGCCTGTGGTCGCGGCTTTGCGCAAGCGAGGCGAGAGCCGGCAAGAGCAAGGCGAGCAGTGCCACGAGGCGGAAAAGTTTCGTTGTTTTCATCGCATAAATCTATTTGATTCTTTATTGGTAGATAAAAGAGGCTTCCTGCTGCCACTCATTGAAAGGCAGCGGGAAGCCTCGGATAGTTTACTTAGGGGTTGTTGTCGCAAGCCAAAGTCATGATGCGACTACTTTACTTGGTGAGGGCAACCTTCTTGCCATTGACTATGTAGATGCCCTTCTCGAGCGACTTCATGTCGCTTGCCTTGCCAACGCGCTGACCCTGGAGGTTGTAAACATCGGCATTGCCGGCAACGCCATCCACGCCGATAAGCTCGGCACCGGTGGGATCGTTCTCGAATGTGAAGGTGTAGTCGCCATCGGCAACAACGAAGGCACGCAGCGGCAGAATCTCGGTAGCGGCCTCAACCTTGGTGAAGTCGTTGTTGAGGAGCGAGTAGATAGTGCCGGCAGCATCGCTTGCCACGGTGATGAAGTCGTAGGTGCCCTGCAGCTTCACGCCACCAATACCGGCTACGCCACCATCCTCGGCATCGGGGATTTCGGTGATGACAACATCAACGTCGGCAGTAGGAATAATCACATAGGGAGCGCCATCGATGATAGCATCGCTCTTGCTGAGAGTAACCTCAGTGCCCTCAACCTTCGAAAACTCGAAGAATGCGAGGTTCTCATCGGCGGGATATTCAGGCAGACACAGGGCAGCTTTCTTGCCGCTCTCGAGAGTGATAGTGCCGGGAGTCATGAAGTTGGCAACCACGTTGCCCTCGGCAAATGAGATGTTGGTCTTAGCAGTCTCATAGTCGCCGGCGGTGAGGGTAGCCGAGTAGGTCTTGTCGGCCTGGAAAATGGTAGCCGAGTAGTTACCCTCGGCATCGGTAGTAGCAGAGTAGAGCA
>CAMGFF010000131.1 GCA_946055125.1 uncultured Prevotellaceae bacterium
ACGTCCAGCAAACTAGTGAATAAAATCTCTATCTCGACAACCAACATCTTACATGTTGCGGCTCTCCAACGCCTCAATGTCGGCTTTCTTGCTCAGCAGGAAGTCGATGTCGTCGAAGCCATTGAGCAGACAGCCTTTTTTGTAGGGGTTGATGTCGAAGTGCTCTGTGGCGCCGGTGGCATTGTTGGTGATAGTCTGCGCCTCAAGGTCGATGGTCACAGTGGCCTTAGAATCGGCGGCAATGGTGGTGAATAGCGAAGCAAGGAATCCCTCGCTCACCACCACAGGGAGCACGCAGTTGTTGAGTGCGTTATTCTTGAATATGTCGGCAAAGAAGCTCGACACCACAGCCTTGAAACCATATCCGGCCACCGCCCAAGCGGCATGCTCGCGGCTTGAGCCCGAGCCGAAGTTCTTACCGGCCACGAGAACGGATCCGGAGTAGGTGGGGTCGTTGAGCACAAACGACTTTATGGGGTTTCCGTCCTTGTCGAAGCGCCAGTCGCGGAAGAGGTTGTCGCCGAAGCCCTTGCGCGATGTAGCCTTGAGGAATCGTGCAGGGATAATCTGGTCGGTGTCGATGTTCTCCATTGGCAGTGGAATGCAAGTGGAGGTGAGAGTGCTGAATTTATCTTTCATAATTTAGATAGCAAGTTAAAGGGTTCGTGGATCGGTGATTTTTCCTGTTACGGCGGCAGCTGCGGCCACGAGCGGGCCTGCGAGAATGGTGCGTGCGCCCGGTCCCTGACGGCCCTCGAAGTTGCGGTTGGAGGTCGATACGGCATATTTGCCTGCCGGCACCTTGTCGTCGTTCATGGCGAGGCAAGCCGAGCAGCCCGGCTGGCGAATCTCAAAGCCGGCTTCGGCAAGAATCACGTCGAGACCCTCCTCGCGAATTTGAGCATCGACCTTCCATGAGCCGGGCACGAGCCAGGCCACCACACCGGGAGCCTTCTTCTTGCCTTTCACGAAATTGGCAAAGGCGCGGAAGTCCTCAATGCGGCCGTTGGTGCAGCTTCCCAGGAACACATAGTCGATTGCGTGGCCGGCGAGCTTCTCGCCCGGCTCAAAGCCCATATAGCGCAGCGACTTTGTGAACGAGATTTTTCCGGCCTCGTCGATAGAGTCGAGCGAGGGGATAGCATCGTTGATGCCCATTCCCATTCCCGGATTGGTGCCAAAGGTGATGCGCGGCTCAATGTCGGCGGCGTCGAAGGTGATTTCCTTGTCGAATACTGCGTCGTCGTCGCTGCGCAGGGTCTTCCAGTAGTCCACGGCTTTGTCCCAGTCGTCGCCCTTGGGGGCATAATCGCGGCCTTTCACATAGTTGAATGTCACCTCGTCGGGAGCAATCATGCCACCGCGGGCGCCCATCTCAATGCTCAGGTTGCACACCGTCATTCGCTCCTCCATCGAGAGGCTGCGAATGGCTTCGCCGGCATATTCCACGAAGTAGCCCGTGGCGCCGCCGGTGGTCATCTTGGCGATGATGTAGAGGGCAATGTCCTTGGCAGTGACCATGGGTCGCAGCTTGCCATTTATTGTGATTCGCATCGTCTTGGGCTTGGGCTGGAGAATGCACTGCGATGCAAGCACCATCTCCACCTCGCTTGTGCCAATGCCGAAAGCCACCGCGCCAAATGCGCCGTGGGTGGAAGTGTGGCTGTCGCCGCACACTATGGTGTAGCCCGGCAGGGTGAGGCCGTTCTCAGGGCCAATCACATGGATAATTCCATTCTTGGGGTGCCCAAGGCCGAAGAGCGTTACGCCAAATTCACTTGCATTGTGGGTGAGCGTTTCCACCTGGTTGCGCGACACGGGGTCGGCGATGGGCTGGTCCTGATGCAGGGTGGGGATGTTGTGGTCGGGCGAGCATAACGTCTTGCCCGGGCGGAACACCTTGATGCCGCGCTCACGCAGGCCTGCAAAAGCCTGAGGGCTTGTCACCTCGTGACAATAGTGGCGGTCGATGTAGAGCTGCGTGGGGCCGTCGGGCACGGTGTTCACCACGTGCGCGTCCCATATCTTGTCGAAAAGCGTATTCATATAATAATCAGCTTTATAAGTTTTTTAGTGAACGAATTTGTTGATGGCATTGATGAAAGCCTCGGCCGAGGCAGCCACAATGTCGGTGTTGGCCGAGAAGCCGTAGTAGGAGTTGCCGTCGTATTCCACTGTCATGTGCACCTTGCCCACGTCGTTGCTGCCCTTTGTGATAGCCTGAATGAGGAACTCCTTCACCACCATTTGCCGGTGAATAATCTTCTTTATAGCTGTGATGGCGGCATCCACCGGGCCGTTGCCTGAGGCACATGCCTCGAATTTCTCGGAGGCGATGTCGAGGCGCACACTTGCCACCGACTGCAGGCCCACGCCCGATGTCACCTGCAGGTAGTCGAGCTTTATGCGGGCGTCCTTGTTGATGTGCTTGCCCACGAGCATCATTATGTCGTCATCGTTGATGTCCTTCTTGCGGTCGGCAAGGCGCAGGAAGCCCTCATAGGCCTTGTCGAGAGCGTCTTTGTCGAGCTCAATGCCGAGCACGTGGAGGCGGTGCTTGAGTGCGGCGCGTCCGCTGCGGGCGGTGAGCACGATTGAGTTCTCGTCGAGGCCGATGTCCTTCGGGTCAATAATCTCGTAGCTCTCGCGGTTCTTTAGCACGCCGTCCTGGTGAATGCCCGAGGAGTGTGCGAATGCGTTGCGGCCCACTATGGCCTTGTTGGGCTGCACGGGCATATTCATGAGGCTCGACACCAGTCGGCTGGTGTTGTAGATCTTGGGCGTGTTGATGTTGGTGAAGATACCCAGATCCTTGTGGCTCTTGAAAATCATAGCCACCTCCTCGAGCGAGGTGTTACCGGCACGCTCGCCAATGCCATTTATAGTCACCTCGGCCTGGCGTGCGCCGTTGAGGATGCCCTGCACGGTGTTGGCGGTGGCCATGCCCAGGTCGTTGTGGCAGTGAGTGGCGATGGTGACGCGGTCGATGCCATCGACGTGGTCGATGAGATACTTGATTTTTGCGCCAAACTCGGCCGGAAGGCAGTAGCCCGTGGTGTCGGGGATATTGATAACCGTGGCGCCGGCCTTGATTACCGCCTCCACCACGCGGGCAAGATACTCATTCTCGGTGCGGCCCGCGTCCTCGGCATAGAATTGCACATCTTCCACAAAGCGCTTGGCATAGGCCACGGCAGCCACGGCACGCTCCAGGATTTCCTCGCGGTTACTGTTGAACTTATAGCGAATGTGGTAGTCGCTCGTGCCAATGCCGGTGTGAATGCGCCCGCGCTTGGCATATTTCAGCGCGTCGGCAGCCACCTCTATGTCCTTCTCCACGGCGCGTGTGAGGGCGCAGATGGTGGGCCATGTCACGGCCTTCGAGATTTCCACTACCGAGTTGAAGTCGCCGGGGCTTGATATTGGGAACCCAGCCTCAATCACGTCAACGCCAAGGGCTTCCAGTGCTCGTGCCACCTGTATTTTCTCAACGGTGTTGAGCTGGCAGCCCGGCACCTGCTCGCCGTCGCGCAGCGTGGTGTCGAAAATATAAAGTCGGTTATTGTCGCTCATATATATAGTTTTTATAAATTTCAGTAGTAAAAAATTAGCCTTTCTCGGCAATGTGTGAACAAAGGCTGTGATGTTTTATTAATGCAAAGGTAGAGCAAATATTCGAATAAAGCAACAAAATGCAACAAAAAATGAGCCAGGGGTGATAATTTAACGCTATCTTTCGGCAAATTCTGCCGAATAAGTAGAAAAACATCCTTGGCCATGTGACACCGCAATGCCGCATAGGGGGCGATAAAACTCCTATGTGTTGCCGATTTTCCGGGGGCTGCTTCTTTGGTGTGGCTCACAGCTTGGGGTTGACCACGCGGTCGCCAAGATACTTGGCCAGCTCGGAGCGGATTTTGAAAAGCTCCTGCAAGCGCATTATGGCTTGTTCCATTTGAGCCTCATCCATGGTGGCCATCTGCTGCTGGAGGTCTTTTATCTGGCACAGGAGCAGTGCCGATTTCCAGTTGTAGATGGCTTCGGGTATGAGCTTGGTGAGCTTCTCGGTCTCGGTGGGGAGGTGGTTATACTTGGTGTGAATGCGGCTCAGCTGGTGTTTCTCATAGATGAGCTGCAGTGAGGCCTCGCGAATGGCGTCGACCGCCGACGAGCACAGCTGCTTCTCAAGGAAATTCACCTTGAAGTTGCGAATACGGCCGGCCTTGTATGCCTCAATTTTCTCATTCAGCTCATTCTCGTGCGACTCAATCTCGGCCATGGTGAGCTGCATTGCCTGAATCTCGGCAATGCCCTGCAAGCGCATCTGCTCGGCCTCATGGTTCACGGTGTGATAGAAGTGGTTAAACACGTCGCCAAATTGCTCGGCCACCTCCTCGGCAGCCTTGAATATTGCGGCAAAGAGTGGGTTGCTGAAGCTCATCCTGTCGATACTCAGCTCATTGGCAACGTATTGCAGAAGATTGAGTGTGAAAGTGTTGCCCTCGTCGTCAACCGCCTCGCAGAAGTCGGCCATGCCATATTTCACCACATAGCGAATCAGCTCGCGCTCATGAGGGTAGAGAATGGCATCGTGGTTGCTGCGCTGTGGTGTGATTCCCACCTTCACTTCGGGCTCAGCCGGCGTGGTAGTGGCGGTGGGCACGGTGTCGGGCTGCTCTTGAGGCTGCTGCTGCTGAGGGTCGCCACCTTGCTTCTCGCGCTGGCGGCGCTCTGTCTCGCGTTTCTTGTTCTGCTCAATCACCTTGGCAATCTCAGCCACGAGCAGGCTCTCGTCGATGTTGAGGCGCGAGGCACACTCCTTGGTGTAGACGCTGCGCGTGATAGCATTGGGAATCACTGCAATCGACTTCACCACGTCCTGAATCACCGCCGAGCGCTTAATTGGGTCGTTCTTCGCTCCCTCGAGCAGAATCTGCATCTTGAATTGAATGAAGTCGGTTTCATTCTCGTCAATGTAAGCCTGAATCTCGCTGGTGCTGTGGGAGCGGGCAAAGCTGTCGGGGTCGTGGCCGTCGGGCAGGAGCAGCACCTTGATGTTGAGCCCCTCATTGAGCAGCAAGTCGATGCTGCGCAGCGAGGCCTTGATGCCGGCTGCGTCGCCGTCGTAGAGCACGGTCACATTCTCGGTGAAGCGGTGAATCATGCTTATCTGCCCCTCGGTGAGCGAGGTGCCCGACGAAGCTACCGTGTTGTCGAATCCGGCCTGGTGCATCGAAATCACATCGGCATAGCCCTCCACGAGGAAGCACTTGCCCTTCTTCACAATCGCCTGCTTGGCCTGGAAGAGGCCATATAGCTCGCGGCTCTTCTTGAAGATTACCGACTCGGGAGAGTTCACATATTTTGCCGGCTCATTCTTGAGGGTGCGGCCGCCAAAGGCGATGATCTTTCCCGCCACGTTCATCACCGGGAACATGGCGCGGCCCTTGAAGCGGTCGAAGCCGCCGCCACGGTTATCGTCGATGCAAAGGCCTGTTGAGATGAGGTATTTAGGGTTGTAGCCCTGCTTCACGAGGGTGGAGTAGAGGTCGTTGCGCTTGTCGAGCGAGTAGCCAAGGCGGAATTTCTTAATAGTGGCCGCGCTGAAGCCGCGCTCGGCAAAGTAGGTGAGGCCTATCTCCTTGCCGTCGGGGGTGTTGTAGAGGTTGTCCTCAAAGTGCTTGTTGGCAGCCTCATTTATCACGAGCATGCTCTCGCGCTCGGTCTGCTCCTCGCGCTCCTTGTCGGTGAGCTCACGCTCGTGTACCTCAATGTGATACTTCTGTGCCAGGTACTTCAGCGCCTCCACATAGCTCATCTGCTCAAGCTCCATCATGAAGCCCACCGGGCTGCCACCCTTGCCGCAGCTGAAGCAGTGGCAATAGTTCCTTGCCGGCGACACGCTGAACGATGGCGTCTTCTCATTATGGAAAGGACACAGCCCCACAAAGCCCGAACCACGGCGTTTCAGGCTCACAAAGTCCGACACCACCTCCACGATATTGGCCGAGTCGAGAATCTGTGCTACAGTAGCTTTATCAATCATATCACATCTATTCCTTAAGATTGTCCACTGCAAAATTACAAAAAATTCACCAATCTCCACCACATTTCCACCGCGCAATGCCACCACACAACGAGCGAAAGCAAAGAAATTGCGCCCACAGCATCCCGGACAGTGCCGGGTGGCTGCGGACGCAACGTTTCGCTATCGTGATGTTGTGGAGTGAGGTGTGGCGTCAGCGCACGGCGATGCGGTGGGTGGCGATGCCGGCAGATACAGGAAGGATATTTCTGTGGATTCTAATGCCTACTGCATTAAAGGAGTGCCGGCGACACCCACTGTGTGGAGCTTAATTATTTTAGAAATGATTCAAACTGCCGAGAGGTATTGCTTGCGTAGTGGCAAGAGCCGAGTCGCGGTGTGCTGTCGATGGCAGCCAGGCGGCTGTCGT
>CAMGFF010000132.1 GCA_946055125.1 uncultured Prevotellaceae bacterium
GTTGTTTATGGGTTGGTTAGTTTGATTTTTTATATGCTTTCGCAAAGTTATTACATTTTTGCCAATTTCCACTCACTAATTATTCTTTTCCCTCTGCCGCGGCCCCAAAAATTTGGTGGTCTTGCAGAATTTGTGTAATTTCGCACTCGTTGTCGCGCCCACTGCCCGGCAGCCGCACACAAACCCTTTTGCCCCTATAAAAAACCGTCTGTTGCATGAAATCCCATCCCTACCTCAGCCTTTGGCTGCTACTCGCCACTGCCCTCGCAGTTATGGTGGCCAAGGAATTAATAAGCCCCATCGACGTTTTCGGCATCGAGCTGCAAAAATCTTCGTTCATCGATGTGCTCTCCGCCGATTCGGCCGCCACTTGCTGCCTGCCTCCCGAGGTCGCCAACAAGCCTGTGCCCGAAGATAAGCCGGTGGTGGTGAAGCCCGCCGAAACCGACACCTTGCCGCAGTCCATCCTCTTCATTGGCGACTCTATGCTCGAGGGTCTCTCGCCCCGCCTCGCCGCCTACGCACACCTCAACGGACACAAGCTCAACTCCGTGATATGGTACAGCTCCACCTCCGAGGTGTGGGGCAGCTGCAACAAGCTCGCCGGCTTCATCGCCAAGCACAAGCCCTCTTTTGTGGTGATTTGCCTCGGTGCCAACGAGCTTTTCGTGCGCGACATCATCTCGAAACGCACAAAGTATGTCGATAATATCCTCAGCCAAATCGGCAATATCCCCTATGTGTGGATTGGTCCGCCAAACTGGAAGCAGGACACCGGCATAAACCGCCTCATCGCCTCCCGCGTGAAGCCCGGCACTTTCTTCCTGAGCGACGGTATGCACTTCGACCGCGCCAAGGACGGCGCTCACCCCACTCGCCGCTCGGCCGAGCTGTGGATGGACAGCGTTGCCAGCTGGATTACCCTACACGGCGCACACCCCATAAAGCTCGCTAAGCCCGCCCCAGGCACCGCCCGCGCCACCAGCGTCACCGTCCTCCAGCCCAAGAAATAACCGCCCCCTCCCCTAAAAATTATGCTCACCTACGACCCCACCTCACCCCTACTCTTCTCCACCGGAACTTTCTGGATTCTCTTCCTCCTCTTCCTCCCCATATATGCCCTCCTAAAGCATCGCCGCACACAGATGATGCTCTTCGTCCTCGCTTTCAGCCTCTACTTCTACTACAAGTCGAGCGGCTTTTTCTTCCTCCTCCTCGTCGCCACCTCGCTGGCCGACTGGCTCCTCTCCCTCGCCATCGCCCGCAGCTCAAGCCGCCTCCACCGCCGCCTCTTCGCCACCATCTCAGTCACCATATCTCTCTCCGTGCTCGCCTACTTCAAGTATGCCAATTTCCTTGTGTGGAACTGGTGCGCCATAGTGGGCTCCAATTTCCAGCCTCTCGACATTATCCTCCCCGTGGGTATCTCTTTCTACACTTTCCAGTCTATCAGCTACGTTGTCGATGTCTATAAGCAGCGCATCGCCCCCACTCGCTCTTGGCTCGAATATGCCTTCTACCTCTCTTTCTTCCCCCAACTCGTGGCCGGCCCTATTGTGCGTGCCGACTTTTTCCTGCCTCAGCTGCGCGACAACCGCCCGGCCTCGCGCGAGATGGTATTCTCCGGCCTCTGGCTCGTCATGCTGGGCATAGTGAAAAAAGCTGTCATCGCCGACTATATCGCTCAGTACAACGACCTCATCTTCTCCAATCCCGGTGGCTACGGCGGCGTGGAAACGCTCATGGGTATCATAGGCTACACCATGCAAATCTATTGCGACTTCTCGGGCTACAGCGACATGGCTATCGGCATCGCCCTAATTCTCGGCTTCCGCCTCTGCGACAACTTCCTCCTC
Organism: uncultured Prevotellaceae bacterium; assembly: GCA_946055125.1. Taxonomy (GTDB): domain Bacteria; phylum Bacteroidota; class Bacteroidia; order Bacteroidales; family Muribaculaceae; genus CALZFJ01. Next base: position 1,857 of record CAMGFF010000132.1, read on the forward strand.
CCCTACCAGTCGAAGAACATCACCGAGTTCTGGCGCCGCTGGCACATTTCTCTCTCCTCATGGCTCCGCGACTATATCTACATCCCTCTCGGCGGTAACCGCCACGGACGCACCCGAACCTACCTCAACAACCTCGCCACTATGCTCATCGGCGGCCTCTGGCACGGCGCGGCTTGGAAATTCGTCTTCTGGGGTGGCATGCACGGCCTCGGCCTCATGCTCCACAAGGCGCTCAAGCCACACCTCGACCGCCTGCCTGCCTCGCGCCTCATCACCGCAGCAAGCTGGGCCGTGACCATGGCTTTCGTGTCGCTGCTGTGGGTGTATTTCCGCGCCGACTCTTTCTCCGATGCCTCTACAATCATCGCCACCGCCTTCTCCTCTTTCAATCCGGCTCACATCGCCCCGTTCATCGCCGAGCGCGGCACTTGGTGCGCCATGATGCTCATCATCATCTCCCTCCACGCCTGCCCTCTGCCGTGGCTCCACAGCGCCTCGCAGTGGTTTGTGCGCACCTCCTGGCCGGTGAAGCTTATCCTCTTCCTCCTCGTGGTGCAGCTCACACTCCAGTTCATGAGTGCCGAGGTGAAGCCTTTCATCTACTTCCAGTTCTGATTCCCTCTGTGAACCGCATTATTTCTCCATTTTCAGCACTTTCACCCCCCATTTATTTCTCCGTTTTCAGCACTTTCACCCCCATTTATTTCTCCGTTTTCAGCACTTTCACCCGCCTTTCTTGCTAATTATCAACTTTTTCACTATCTTTGCACAACCCAAGCAAGAAAGATATGGAATATGTAGCCAGAATTATCGATTATTACCTGCTGCAATGGAAAGATGCAGCAGTACACAAGCCACTGCTGCTGCGCGGTGCAAGGCAAGTGGGCAAGTCCTCAGCAGTGAGGCATCTTGGCAAAAATTTTCAGTATTTTGCCGAGGTCAACCTTGAGCGGTTAAGGGGTGTTCATGCTTTTTTCAAAGGCGACATCGATGTGCACATCATCACCACAAAAATCGCTCACTACATCAATGTGCCCATCATCCCTGGCAAGACGCTGCTATTCTTCGATGAAATCCAGGAATGTCCCGAAGCCATTATGGCTTTGCGTTTCTTCAAGGAGGATTTTCCCGAACTTCACGTCATCGCTGCTGGTAGTTTGCTTGAGTTCACACTCGAGGAGCTTCCCACTTTTGGCGTGGGCCGAATCCACTCGCTTTTCATGTATCCTTTCTCTTTCGATGAGTTTCTCGTGGCCTCGGGCAACGTCGGTCTCCTCAAGGCCAAGCGTGCTGCAAGCTCTCTCCATCCCCTCGATGGGCCTTTCCACGCAAAACTCACCGATTTGTTCCGAGTCTATCTCCTTGTGGGTGGAATGCCCGAGGCTGTGGTTACATGGACCAAGACGCACGATATCTCTCTGTGCCGACAAATCCACAACGACATCATCCTCACCTACGAGGACGATTTCAACAAGTACCGCCGTCGCATTTCACCCGAGTTGCTGCGTCTGTCAATGCGTGGCGTGTGCCACCAGATTGGCGAAAAGCTCTCTTTCTCACAAATCTCAACCGAATACCGTAGCGCTCCTATTCGCAGTGCCCTGCGTCTGCTCACTCTTGCCGGAATCATAACACCCGTAAATGCTACTGCCGGCAATGGAGTCCCTCTCGATGCCGAGGCCAATGATCTCGTCGCTAAATATCTGTTCCTCGACCCCGGACTCCTCCTCGCAATCCTACATCTCGACGGTAATTCTCCCCAAGAACTCATCAGGCTTATCTCGGCCGGCTTCCCTCAAGACCTTGTCAACAAGGGCAAAATTGCCGAAATGGTGGCAGGACTCGAAATCCTTCGTTACAAAGAACCTATTCAGCGCCACAAGTTGCACTTCTGGCTCCAGTCGGGTGGCAGCGTTGCCGAAGTCGACTACCTCGTCGCTGTCGATGCAAAGGTTGTGCCCGTTGAGGTCAAATCGGGCACTCAGGGGGGAATGAAAAGTCTGTGGCAATTCATGCGGGCTAAGCACCTGCATAATGCCGTGCGCACCTCCCTCGAGAATTTCGGCGCTTTTTCTCACATCGACCCCCTCGACGACGGCGCTTCGCGCAACGTCACTATCATCCCTCTTTATGCCCTCAGCAACTTCCCCTCTGCTCCCACCCCAAGCATGGTTTTTCCTCTCATTTAGCTCTCTTTTCAGCTTTTTTTGCTACCTTTGCACCACTCTTCTCCCGCCTCTCGCCACCCCTACTTTTTCACTCTCGACTATATGACTGACTTATCTTCTTTCGATAACTGCACCGCCGAGTTCCACACGCTTGGTTGCAAACTCAATTTCGCCGAAACTTCCACCATCGCGCAAATCTTCGCCGAGCGCGGAATCCGTCGCGCACAGCCGGGTGAAGTGCCCGACATCTGCGTGGTCAACACTTGCAGCGTAACCGAGCTGGCCGACAAAAAGTGCCGACAGACTATACGCCGCCTCGCAAACCGTTACCCCGATGCGCTTATCGTGGTCACCGGCTGCTACGCGCAGCTCAAAAAGGACGAGGTGGCCGCTATCGAAGGGGTCGACATCGTGCTCGGCAGTGAGCAGAAACTCGAAATATCGGCCTATCTCGACCGATGGCTCGCCTCGCGCAAGCCGCAGGTCGAGGTCACCCCGGCCAAGGATATCCGAGCGTTCAGCCCAAGCTGCTCGCGAGGCGACCGAACCCGCTATTTCCTAAAGGTTCAGGACGGCTGCGACTACTTCTGCAGCTACTGCACAATCCCTTTCGCTCGCGGACGCAGCCGCAGTGGCTCTATCCGCGACCTGGTGGCCCAGGCTCGTGGTGTCGCGGCCGAGGGCGGTAAGGAAATCGTCATCACGGGTGTCAACATTGGCGACTTTGGCAAAAACACCGGCGAGCGGTTCATCGACCTCCTCCGCGCCCTCGACGATGTGCCGGGCATAGCGCGTTACCGCATTTCTTCTATCGAGCCCGACCTGCTCTCCGATGAGATTATCTCATTCTGCGCCCACTCCCGCACATTCATGCCTCACTTCCACATTCCGCTACAGTGTGGCAGCGATGCCGTGCTGCGCCTCATGCGCCGCCACTACGACTCTGCTCTCTTCGCCCACAAGGTGGATATGATTAGGCAGCTCATTCCCGACGCTTTCATCGGCGTGGACCTCATGGTGGGTACCCGGGGCGAAACCGACGAGCTTTTCGAGCAATCCCGCGCCTTTGTCGATAGCCTACCTATCTCGCGCCTCCACGTTTTCCCCTATTCCGAGCGTCCCGGCACTCTCGCCCTCCGCACCATCGACCATGTGGTCGACCAGCACTCCAAGAGCCTGCGTGCCGGCACAATGATTGCCCTCAGCGACCGAAAGCTCCGAGCATTCATACAGCAATTTGCCGGAACAGTGCGGCCCGTGCTATTTGAGCAGCCTCAGCCCGGAATGCCTCTCCATGGATTCACCGACAATTATATCCGCGTCGAGGTGTCGTCGGCTCCCATGTCGCTCGTCAACACCGTGGCCCCGGTGCGCCTCATCTCTATCTCACCCGACGACCCCGACACTATGTTCGGTGAAATTTCTCAATCTTAACCCTATCGTTGTCTATGCCTAATCCCAACAATAAAAAACCGGTGGCCGTCATTATCCTCAACTGGAATGGCGTGAAGCTCCTCAGGCGCTTCCTCCCCTCTGTCATTCAATTCACCAACCCCGAAATCGCCGACGTTATCGTGGCCGACAATGGCAGCTCCGACGACTCTCTCTCCGTCCTCCGCCGTGAGTTCCCTCAGGCTATCATCCTCCCTCTCGACAAGAACTATGGCTTCGCCGAGGGCTACAACCGAGCTATCAGCGCCACTCGCTACGAATACACCGTTCTCCTCAACTCCGATGTCGAGGTTACTCCTCACTGGATTGAGCCTATGCTCGACTACTGCTCCTCTCACCGCACCGTAGCCGCATGCCAGCCTAAAATCCTTTCCGTCAGCCACAAGTCGCAATTTGAGTATGCCGGTGCCGCCGGTGGATTCATCGACCGCCTCGGCTACCCCTACTGCCGCGGCCGAATCTTCTCCACCGTCGAGCTCGACCACGGCCAGTACGACACCGACATGGGCATCTTCTGGGCCTCCGGAGCAGCACTCTTCGTCCGCACCGATGCCTACCTACGCGCCGGTGGACTCGACAGCCTATTCTTCGCCCACATGGAGGAAATCGACCTATGCTGGCGCATTCACCTCCTCGGCTTCGACATTCGCTACATCCACTCCAGCGTTGTCTATCACCTTGGCGGCGGAAGCCTCCCGGCCGGAAACCCTCGCAAAACCTACCTCAATTTCCGCAACAACCTCCTCCTACTCCACAAGAACCTCCCGCGCCGCGACCGCAGCCGCACCCTCTTCATCCGCCGGCTCTTCGACTCCCTCGCCTTCTTCATGTTCCTTGCAAAGCTCGACTTCCCCAATGCCCGTGCCGTGCTGCGCGCTCATGCCGACTTCCGCAAGATGCGCCACAACTACACCCCCGACGTGCCACACCCCATCACCCGGAATCTCCTCCGCGAGCACCCCGGCGC
>CAMGFF010000133.1 GCA_946055125.1 uncultured Prevotellaceae bacterium
CTGCTCGACTTATACAATATTGATAGGCGAGCAGTTCCATACACCAACCTTAAATTTGACCAGTTCTGAGCCGACTCTATCAGTACCACATTCCCTCAACTTACAAATATTTCAGGCTTGCACACCTCGGTGGTGTGTAACACTTTGCAAAGATATGAAAAAATCCTAAAACCGCGAAATTAACCCCCCTTTTTTTCCTCTTTTCCAAAGAAATCGCCACAAATGCGCAGCACTTCCCCACCCTATGGAAACGGGCGAGTGCCGCACACAATCGGTGTGCGTCGCTCGCCCTCAGGTGTCAACTCACACCGAGTGGGCGCCTGTCATTTAAGCACTTTCTCCACCCGGTGTGTGCCGGCGGCGTATTCCCTCGCCTCTGTTTCACCGGGCAGGGTCACACTGGCTGTGGAGCCTTGAGGTATGGTGAATTGCCACACCCACTTCTCCCCCTCATATCGCCAGTAGCTCTCTATCAGCCCGGCTGCCGAGCGGTAGCTGGCTTTCACATGGCCCAGCCTCGCATCGGGCACGGGCTTCATTATTATGTGCCTGAATGCCGGTGCTGCTGCATCAGTCGCTATGCCGGCCACTGTCTTCCATATCCACTCACACACCACGCCATAGGCATAGTGGTTGAAGCTGTTCATGCCGGCCGGTTCCATGCCTGTGTCGGGCACGCGCAGGTTGCGCCGGTTCACGCTACCCTCGGGGCCGTCCATTCCGCGGCTGTGTGCGCCATTGCCATCGTTGAGCAGCTCGGCCGGCAGGCAAGTGAGCGTGGTGCCGGCTGCCGCCTTGAAGCGGAAGCTTGGCACTGCCGCGCAGTTCTGCCCGAAGTCGACAACCAGCGTCTCTCCCAGCGCGAGGGTCACCACTGGCGCACCGGCGGCCGAAATCCACATTGTCCCATTACATGCGTTGTCGCTCAGCGCAGCCCATGTGCTGCCTCGGCTTCGCCGGCCATGAGTTCAAAAGCACCGGCCAGCACCTATGCAATGATAATTTTTTTCATCGTGTAAGTTAATGTTTTGGTTGTAGTTATTGTTAATAGTAATCGTCGTTGTCTTCCACTCCACAAAATTCGCCAAGATTTACCAATTATCAAAACTTTTCACTTTTTATTTCACAATTTTCTTCTTACCTTTGCACTGCAGCTGCATTGTGTGCCAATGGTTGCAACCATGAATTTCTTAGCTGTGCAAGTAAGTGTTTGCCTCCGATTGATTGTTACACAATTTGAGGCGCTTGCCCCTCTCTCATTGGCACCGGCGTCACCGCAATTCAGTATTATTAACGTTAATATAACCTAACCAACATTTCAAAAAACACAATGAAAAAATTTCTATCAACAATCTCCCTCGCCGCTCTGCTCGCCGCTTGCGGTAACGTGGAAAGCACCGACTACACTCAGTATGTCGACCCATTCATCGGCACCGGCGGACACGGACACACTTTCCCCGGAGCTGTGGTGCCTCACGGCATGATTCAGCCAAGTCCCGACACCCGCATCGACGGCTGGGATGCCTGCTCGGGATATCACATCACCGACTCTCTTATCAATGGCTTCACGCAGAATCACCTCAGCGGCACCGGCTGCGCCGACTATGGCGACTTCCTCATAATGCCCACTACCGGCGAACAGGCTATCAACCCGCAGTGCGACTCCCTCCAGAACCGCCCTTTCGCCTCCCTATTCTCTCACGCCGACGAGGTGGCTACCCCGGGCTACTACTCCACCCTGCTCAAGTCTTATGGCATTAAGGCCGAGGTCACTGCCTCTAAGCGTGCCGCTTTCTATCGTTTCACCTATCCTGAGAGCGACAATGCCGGCCTTATCCTCGACCTCGACTACTCTATCCAGAACCAGACCAACACCGACATGCGCATAGAGATCCTCGGCGACTCGGCTATCCGCGCTTTCAAGCAAACCAAATACTGGGCTTTCGAGCAGCGTCTCTACATGTATGCACGATTCTCCAAGCCTTTCTCCTATTCTATCGTCGACGATTCTATCACCGGCCGCAAGGGCGACTCGCAGCGCCGGCTCAAGGCTCTCCTCAAGTTCCCCAACACTGCCGCCGGCGACCAAATCAACGTGAAAATCGGCATCTCGGCCGTCGATGACAAGGGCGCCGAGAACAACCTCGTCGCCGAAATCCCCGCATGGGACTTCGATGGCGTGCGTGCCGAGGCTAAGAAGGCGTGGAACGACTATCTTGCCACTATCGACATCGACACTGACGTTACCTCCGACAAGCGAATCTTCTACACCGCTCTCTACCACACCGCTATCAGCCCAAGCCTCTTCACCGATGCCGATGGCCGCTACCTGGGCATGGACCTTGAGGCTCACCAGGGCAGCACCGAGAAGCCTGTCTACACTATCTTCTCTCTTTGGGACACCTACCGTGCCCTCCACCCGCTGCTCACCATAATCGACCCTGAGCTCAACAACGACTTTATCCGATCGCTCCTCTCTAAATACCAGGAGGGCGGACTTCTGCCCATGTGGGAGCTCGCAGGAAACTACACCGCTACTATGACCGGCTACCACGCCGTGTCGCTAATGGCCGACGCTATCTGCAAGGACATTGCCGACTTCGACGTGAACCTCGCCTACAAGGCCGTCTGCCGCTCGTCGGTTTACGACACCACCGGCATTCGCACCCCCGACCTGATGCGCCGCGCTCTCGTGCAAAAGTCGAAATTCTACAAGAACACCCTGGGCTACATTCCCTGGGACAAGGAGTGGGAATCGGTGGCCAAGGGCCTCGAGTATGCCTACAACGACTGGTGCATCGCACAAATCGCTCGCGCTGCCGGCGACTCGGCCGGCGTGGCCGAGTATTCGGCTAAGGGTGAGGCTTTCCGCCACTACTTCGACACCGCCACTCTATTCATGCGCGGTAAGGACGAGAACGGCCGCTGGCACGAGCCTTTCAACCCTCGCGCCTCTAATCACCGTGGCGACGACTATTGCGAGGGAACCGCTTGGCAGTGGTCGTGGTATGTGCCTCACAATGTCGATGCACTCATGCAGCTTATGGGCGGCAAGGAGGCTTTCGTCAACCGCCTCGACTCGCTCTTCGTGGCCGACTCTAAGCTCGAGGGCAACCTCGTCTCGGCCGACATTTCGGGCCTCATAGGCCAGTATGCCCACGGCAATGAGCCTTCACACCACATTATCCACCTCTACAACTATGCCGGCCGCGCCGACCGCACCCAGGAGCTTATCGACCAAGTGCTCAAGGAGCAGTATCGCGACGACGTGGACGGGCTCTCGGGCAATGAGGACTGCGGCCAGATGTCGGCCTGGTACATTATCAATGCTCTTGGATTCTATCAGGTGTGTCCGGGAAATCCTGTCTATTCCATTGGCCGCCCATGGTTCAAGCACATAACTGTGAACCTCAAGAATGGCAAGCAGATTGTCATCGACGTGAAGAATTTCTCCAAGGAGAACAAGTATATTGAATCGGTCACGCTCAATGGCAAAAAGCTCACCGAGCCTTTCTTCACCCATGCCGACATCGCCAATGGTGCCACTTTTGAGTATGTGATGACTGCACAACCCACTAATTTCATTCAGCAATGATTGCTCCACGCATTTTAGCTCTCTCGGCCGCCGCCATGCTCTTCGCAGCCTCGGTGGCGGCCCTCGAGCCTGCCGACAAGGTGAATCCCTTTATCGGCACCACCAATTTTGGCACTTGCAACCCCGGTGCGGTGCTGCCCAATGGTCTTATGTCGGTGTCGCCCTTCAATGTCATGGGCTCCGACCTCAACCGCTACGACAAGGACTCACGCTGGTGGTCCACGCCCTACGATGTCACCAATTCGTTCCTCACCGGCTTCTCACATGTGAATCTCAGCGGTGTGGGCTGCCCCGAGCTCAGCTCGCTTCTGGTGATGGCCACTGCCGGTGACCTCGATGTGGATTACCACAACTATGGCACCACCTACACCGATGAGAAGGCCTCGCCGGGCTACTACTCGGTGCGCCTCTCCAAGTACGACATTCTCGCCGAGGCCACTGCCACAATGCGCACGGGCCGCTTGCGCTTCTCTTTTCCCGAGGGTAAGGGACACATTCTGCTCAATCTGGGCGAGGGCCTCACCAACGAGAGCGGCGCCACGGTGCACCGCGTGAGCGACACCGAGGTGGCCGGCTGCAAGCTCCTCGGCACTTTCTGCTACAACCCTCAGGCGGTGTTCCCCATCTACTTCGTGATGCGCGTGAGCCGAAAGCCCTCTAAGCAGGGGTTCTGGAAGTTTCAGCGCCCAAAGAAGGGGGTAGAAGCCGAGTGGGACGTTGATAATGCCAAGTACAAGCTCTATCCCGCACCTGGCGTGAACGTCATCTCGGGCGACGACACCGGTGTGTGGTATTCTTTCGACGATGCAGCCTCCGAGCCTGTTGAGGTGCAGGTGGGCGTGTCGATGGTGAGCGAGGAGAATGCCCGCCTCAATCTCGATGCCGAGCAGCCGGCCGGCTCGTCGTTCAACTCCCTTCGCTCGGCCGCTCGCGCCCGATGGAACGACGACCTCGGCCGTATCACGGTGGAGGGTGGCACCGATGAGCAGCAGCAGGTGTTCTACACCGCTCTCTATCACACCCTCATTCATCCGAGCATCCTCCAGGACGTGAATGGCGAATACCCCGGCATGGAGGGAACAGGCGTGAAGCACACCTCCGGCAACCGCTACACCGTGTTCTCCCTGTGGGACACCTACCGCAACCTCCACCAGCTCATGACGCTCGTATATCCTGAGCGGCAGCTCGACATGGTGCGCTCCATGGTCGATATGTCGCGCGAATGGGGCTGGCTGCCCAAGTGGGAACTCTTCGGACGCGAAACGTTCACCATGGAGGGCGACCCGGCTATCCCTGTTATCGTCGATACTTGGCGAAAGGGTCTGCGCGACTTCGACATCGATGCAGCCTATGCTGCCATGAAGCGCTCGGCCACCACTCGCGGCGCCGACAATCCCATGCGCCCCGACATCGACCCCTACATCGAGAAGGGCTACATTCCCACCGGATTCTTCGCCGGCGACCTATCGGGCGACAACTCGGTGAGCCACGCGCTCGAATACTACATCGCCGACTATGCCCTCAGCTGGCTTGCCCGCGACCGTGGCGACAAGGATTTTGCCGCCGAGCTGCTCCGCCGCAGCGATGGATGGAAGCACTACTACTCCTCCGAGAGCGGGACACTGCGCCCAATCGATGCCTCTGGCAACTTCGTAGCGCCTTTCAACCCTCGCGCCGGCGAGAACTTCGAGGCTGTGTTGGGCTTCCACGAGGGCAGTGCCTGGAACTACACTTTCTACATTCCTCACGACATCGCCGGCCTTGCACGAGTGATGGGCGGCTCAAAGGCTTTCGTCAAGAAGCTGCAAATGGTAATGGACGAGGGACTCTACGACCCCGCCAATGAGCCCGATATTGCCTATCCCTACCTCTTCTCCCGCTTCAAGGGCGAGGAGTGGCGCACGTCGAAGGAAGTGCACCGTCTGCTTGGCAAGTATTTCACCACCAAGCCCGACGGCATTCCCGGCAACGACGACACCGGCACCATGTCGGCCTGGGCCGTTTTCTCAATGATTGGTCTATACCCCGACGTGCCAGGTGTGCCCGAATACACTCTCTCACTCCCCGTATTCGACCGCGTCACCGTCAAGCTCAATCCCAAGTATCACGGCACACAAAAGCTCGTGATTGAGAAAGCCCCATCGGCAGTGGCAGGCTCCAAGAAGCACCGCATCACGCTCGACGGAAAGCCAATCGGGCACCGCATCTCCCACAGCACGCTCCTCGGCGGCACAACCCTCCGCCACAGATAGCCTCTCCCCTGCCCACAAAATACAGCCAATTACTAACCATTTTAATAAACCTATATACATTATGTATCACAACGACAATCGCATCGTAGCCACCCTCGACGCCGGCGGAACCAACCTCGTGTTTGGCGCAATGAAAGGCTGCGAGTTCATCACCGAGCCTCTCACCCTCCCCTCTCAGGCTCAGGACCTCGACAAGTGTCTTGGTCAGATAGTAGAGGGATTCACCCAAATCTTCGCTCGGCTCGACGAGAAGCCCGTAGCCATCAGCTTCGCATTCCCCGGCCCTGCCGACTATCCCTCGGGCATCATCGGCGGATTCCTGCCCAATTTCCCCTCCTTCCGCGATGGCGTGGCTCTCGGCCCGTTCCTTGAGAAGAAATTCGGCGTGCCCGTGTTCATCAACAACGACGGCGACCTCTACGCCTTCGGTGAGGCAACCGGCGGCGTACTCCCCGAAATCAACCGCCGCATCAAGGAGCTGGGCGGCACCAAGCAGTATAAGAACCTCACCGGCTTCACTTTCGGCACCGGACTCGGCATTGGCCAGGTGGTAAACGGACAGCTCAACCTGGGCAACAACTCCTGCGT
>CAMGFF010000134.1 GCA_946055125.1 uncultured Prevotellaceae bacterium
AAAACCGGCTTTAGTGCCGAGTAGTGCTACAAATGTACAAATAAAAAATGACCTGCGCAATAGGTCACAGCACCTTTTTCCAATTTTTTTTGTCAAACTCCAGGACTCGCCGATGCATCCTCGCCCTGCGCCTCACCCACCACCCGGCCTGAGCAAGGCCGCCTGTTACGATAGGCTTCTCACAAATAAATTTTCCACAAAAGCACTGTGAAAATTTGGCGGTTTCGCCGAAAATGAGTAATTTTGTGCGCTTATTTCCGAAAGGCACGACTAAGTGGCTGCTCCACAGCTGTGAGCCAGCCCGCCGCACGGGCAAAACCAGTACAAAAAAATCAATTAATTAAAATGTACGCAATTGTTGACATTAAGGGACAGCAGTTTAAGGCCGAGGCCGGCAAATACCTGTATGTTCATTTCCTCGGCGACGAGGTGAAAGAGGGCGACGCTGTAGAGTTCAGCAACGTCCTGCTCGTTGACGCCGACGGTGACGTGAAAGTCGGCGCGCCTACCGTAGAAGGTGCAAAAGTAGTTTGCGAGGTTCAGACTCCCCTCGTGAAAGGTGAGCATGTGATTGTCTTCAAGAAGAAGAGAAGAAAAGGTTACCGTCGCCTCAACGGTCACCGCCAGTGCTTCACTAAGGTTGTGATTAAAGAAGTCGTAGCTTAAACCCCTAAAATTTTAAGAAAAAATGGCACATAAAAAAGGTGTAGGTAGTTCGAAGAACGGACGTGAGTCGGAAAGCAAGCGACTCGGTATTAAAATTTTCGGTGGTCAATTCGCCAAGGCAGGCAACATCATCAAGCGTCAGCGCGGCACCGTTCATCACCCGGGTGCAAACGTGGGTATGGGCAAGGACCACACTCTCTATGCTTTGACTGATGGCACCGTGGTTTTCGTCACTAAGGCCAACCGCAAGTATATCACTGTGGCTCCCGTAGCTGCCGAGAACTAATCACAGCTCACAAGGCGATGCCCCACAGTCGCACCGCCACAACACAAAGCGACACTCACAAAGCAGCCTCCCCCATGGGACGAGGCTGCTTTTTTAGTGCCCCGGCCACCCTAAATTCCAACCGCCTGAGCCACAACAGAAACTCATCGACATTGGGTGAAAGTTGGGTGAAAAAAATTTCCCCACTCCCGCTGCGGCCCGAGCTGGAGCCATAAAACACGCCCCTACACCGGCGGGGCGGTGTGGGGCGGTGGTGAGGCGGTGTGGCTCGCGGTGAGTCACACGGTGAGGATCTCTTTCTCCTTGGCGGCAAATATTTCCTCGATGCGCTTCATGTAGCGGTCGTGGATTTTCTGCACCTTGGCCTCGGCGTCTTTCTCCACGTCCTCGGGCATGCCGTCCTTTATGGCTTTCTTCAGGCCCTCGATGGCGTCGCGGCGTGCGTTGCGCACTGATATCTTGGCCTGCTCGGCCTCGTTTTTCGACTGCTTCACCAGGGCCTTGCGGCGCTCCTCGGTGAGTGGCGGAATGGAGATGCGTATCACCTCGCCGTTGTTCTCGGGCGTGATGCCCAGCTCGGAGTTGATGATTGCTTTCTCGATTACCTTAAACATCGACTTCTCCCACGGAGTGATGGTGATGGTGCGTGCGTCGGGGACCGACACGTTGGCCACGTTGCTTATGGGTGCTGCGCTGCCGTAGTAGTCCACACGTATTCCGTCGAGAATCTTGGGGTTGGCCTTGCCAGCGCGGATGTGTGCCAGTGCCTCATCGAGGTATTCCACTGCCATCTCCATTTTCTCTTCGGCAGGATTGAGATAATGATTTACGTCGTTCATAATGCGTGATTGTTTATTGTTTTTATTTTTTGTTAATATACCAGTGTGCCTATTGGCTCGCCGCCGAGCACTTTCTCAAGGTTGCCCTTGGTGTCCATATCGAAGACGATGATGGGCAGCCCGTTCTCCTTGCACAGGGTGGTGGCGGTGAGGTCCATCACCTTGAGGCCGCGGGTGTAGATCTCGTCGTAGCTAATCTCGGTGAACTTGGTGGCGGTGGGGTCTTTCTCGGGGTCGGCAGTGTAGATTCCGTCGACGCGGGTGCCCTTGAGCATCACGTCGGCCTCCACCTCAATGCCACGCAGGGCCGAGCCTGTGTCGGTGGTGAAGAATGGGTTCCCGGTGCCTCCGGCGATGATTGCCACCTTGCCGGCTTTCATTGCGTCGATAGCTTTCCACTTACTGTAGTGCTCGCCTATGGGGAACATATTAATAGCGGTGAACACTTGTGCAGCCTGCCCGTGTGCCTCGAGCGAGGAGCTGAGGGCCAGCGAGTTGATTACAGTGGCGAGCATGCCCATTTGGTCGCCCTTCACGCGGTCAACGCCCTTTGCGGCGCCAGCCAGGCCGCGGAAAATGTTGCCACCGCCTATCACGATAGCCACTTCCACGCCGCTCTCGGCCACGCGCTTAATCTGCTCGGCATAGTCGGCCACGCGCTTTGCGTCGATGCCATATCCCTGCTCACCCATGAGCGACTCACCGCTCAGTTTCAAGAGTATTCTTTTGTATTTCGTTCTCATGTCACGGTAGTGTTTTGTTGTAATCATTAATAATTTTCACAAATTTAGCTTATAATGCCTAAGCCACCAAATTTTTCGGCACAAAAAATTCGCGAGTCCCCGCCAAAGGAGGCTTTCAAGAATGCTGTGTGCCGGTGAATACGAACAGCGACAAGGGTGGCAGGGTGATGGTGAGCGGAGTGTCGATGTCTATTGGCACGCCGCAGGCGAGGCCGTGGAGCGATGGCTGAGAGAACGACGCTGTGAGGGTGATGCTGCCGCTCACATAGGCTGGGATGTCGAGAGCCTCGCGGAGCGTGGTGTGGAGCGCTTGCTGTGATGCTGCGGGGTTGCGGAGCGAAAGCACCGCTTTGCGTCCGTTCCAGGCTGCCCAGCCATAGGGGTTGGCGTGGGTGCCGTCCCAGGGGTTTCCGCCCACCCAGTGCACGTCGGGGAGCACGTCGGCGTTGCGGCGTTGCCACTCTATGCACTCGGCCAGGTCGCGCCACAGGGTGCCGCCGGCGATGCTGTCCATGAGGGCATAGTCGCAATATAGCTCCACCATGCCCGAGCCGCAGGCGAAGGCGCAGCGCAACTCGCGGCGCACGGCCTCATAGTCCATGTCGCGCGACACAGCGCCGTGGCGGCTGAGGATGAAGCCGTGGGTCATGAGCGTGTTGATGGGGCAAAGTGGCGAGCGACACACATAGTTTTGATACACTAAGCGGTCGCGGTAGGTGATCCACCGCTCGCGGTCGCTGCCCTGGTCGCCGGCCTCGGCATAGTCGGCCTCCTGCCGCCACACGGCGTCGGTGAAGCGGAACCAGAAAGGCGAGGCCCAGGTGCCCACGGTGGTGTTGAGAAACACGTCGGGGCGCACATCGCGCACGGCACGCTCAATGCTGATGATGGACTCCACATTCTCCTCACCCACCGGCCCCTCATCGGGTCCAATGGCTGAGAACTGTGCGCTTATGCCGTCGAACTTAAAGAAGCGGAAGTCGTAGCGGCGCAGCATGCCGGTGCAAGCGTCGATGAAATAGCGGTAGTAATCGGGGTTGCTGAGCTGCATTCCGCCACGGTTCTTCCAGAAATTGCGGCGGAATGTGCCCGACTCGCCATATCCGCCCACCGGGCCGAGCCACGCGCCCATGCCCGCGTCCATTGAGGCTGCGGCTGCGGCGGGAGCATCGAAGCCATCGGGGAAATTGCAATTAAAGCTCCAGGTGCCATATTCGTCCCAGCCATCGTCCCACACGAAAGCCTCGGGCGCAAGGCCATGCACATCGAAGAAACTGCGCTTCCAGTGCCGCACCACATCGGCGCACTGTGAGGCGGTCATATTGCCACGATAGAGAGGTGCGGGGGCGTTGTTGCGGTCGATATTGAGCTCATACCATGAGATATAGACCGGGAAGGGCCGCCAAGGCACGGCACGCTCGCGCTCGCTATAGGCGAGGAAAGAGCGGCGAGCCTGCCCCGGGGCGATGAGTCCCACCACGGCGCTCACCTGCCACGAGTCGCCGGGGAGCAAGGGGGCAGAGCGCCGCCACACTCCGCGCAGCTCACCCGCGGGCGAGGCCGAGTTGAGGCCCATGGGTGTTTCCAGCCCGGCAAAGATGCGGCTGCCGGCGAGCACCGCTCCCCGGGTGTTGCCCACCACGGCGAGCGAATCGCCGGCGGAGCAGTAGTTGAGCGCGAGGACTTCGGTTATACGAGTTGGGGCAGAGGCAAAGATCTGCATCTCGGTGCGCAGGTAGTGGGAGCCGTCGCGCAGCACCGCCCGCCACTCAATGTCGATGGCGCCAAGCGAGAAACGCGCGGCGAGAGCCTTGCCCTTGAGCCGCAGCGAGGCAGTGGCGGCCGTGGAGTCGGGCATGAGGTCGGTGAGCTGCAGGCCTGTCATACTCATCTGCGAGGCCGCGATGGTTGTGGAGTCGGCCAAGGTGATGGCGAAGAGCTCGGTCCCCGGCTCAAGGCACAGAGCCTTTGAGCCGCCGAAGCGCAGAGAGCCACCATTCTCAACGAACGATGCGCTCAGCAGCTCGTTGCCCAGGGTGAAGCACTGTGCGCGGTGGCTGGCACGCGCCACACCGGGCTGCCGCTCCTGAGGGAAAATCACACTTTGAGCTGCAGCTTGCGATGCAACGAGCAGCACGACAATGGCGAGAAGAAGTTGCTTTATCATAATCACGGTAGTTTTTAGGATATTGTTAGCCGGTGGCAAAGGTAGTGAAAAACGGCGTGAAAGAAAAGGCACAAGGTTAAAAAATATTTCGCGATGTGGGCAAGGTGCAAAAATAGTGATATAAGTGGGCGAATTATTTGCTTTTGAAATAAAAAAGCGTTACTTTTGTAGTGCTGAATTTCGAAACGAACAAAGAGCAGCATTAAATAGAAAAAACACAACAACATTTATAATAAATTCAAAAGAACTATGGCATTTCTAACAGATGAAAAATTGGTGATTGTGGGTGCCGGTGGCGCAATCGGCTCCACAATGGTGCAGACAGCTTTGACAATGAAGCTCACCCCTAATGTGTGTCTTTACGACGTGTATGCTCCCGGAATGGAGGGCGTGATGGAAGAGATGTTCCACTGCGGATATGATGGCGTGAACCTCACCGCCACCACCGACGTTGCCGAGGCATTCAAGGACGCTAAATACATTATCTCATCGGGCGGCGCTCCACGCAAGGCCGGCATGACCCGTGAGGACCTCCTCGCCGGAAACTGCAAGATTGCCGAGGAGCTTGGCAAGAACATCAAGGCTTATTGCCCCGACGTGAAGCACGTGGTTGTAATCTTCAACCCCGCCGACCTCACCGGCCTCGTAACCCTGCTCTACTCGGGCTTGAAGCCCTCGCAGGTAACCACTCTCGCAGCCCTCGACTCTACCCGCCTGCAGAGCGCACTCGCCAAGAAATTCGGCGTTAAGCAATATGAGGTTACAGGCTGTGCCACCTACGGAGGCCACGGCGAGCAGATGGCAGTGTTTGGCAGCGCAGTGAAGGTGGCAGGCAAGCCCCTCACCGATCTCATCGGCACCGACGCGCTCACCAATGAGGAGTGGGAGCAGCTCAAGGTGGATGTGACCAAGGGCGGCGCCAAGATCATCGAGCTTCGCGGACGCAGCTCTTGGCAGAGCCCGGCCTACTGCTCAGTGGAGATGATCCGCTCGGTTATGGGTGGCGAGAAATTCCGCTGGCCGGCCGGAACCTATGTGAAGAACGAGAAATACCAGAACATCATGATGGCCATGGACACCACTCTCGACACCAACGGCTGCACCTACAAGATGCCCGTGGGCACTCCCGAGGAGATGGCAAAGCTCGACCAGAGCTACGAGCACCTGTGCAAGATGCGCGACGAGCTCGTGACGCTCAACATCGTGCCGCCGGTAGAGAAGTGGGGCGAAATCAACCCCAACCTGGTGTAACCGCACAGTGACACAAGCAACGCGCCCACAGCCCACAAGGCACGGCGCGAAAGCAACACAGGGCGCGACTTCCCCGCAGGGTGCCGCGCCCCATTTTGTAACCGCAGCAGAGATAGGGAAAAAGGAGCAACAACACTAAAACATCTCCTAACTCCTCACTAATAACTCCTAACTCCTCACTAAATAAAAGCTATGGTAATAAAAAGCGCAAAATTTGAGATAAGCAACACCGACGTGGCCATGTGTCCGCAAGGCTCCCGCCACGAGTACGCCTTCATAGGCCGGTCGAATGTGGGCAAGTCGTCGCTCATCAACATGCTCACCAACCACTCAGGACTCGCCAAGACATCGTCGACACCCGGAAAGACAATGCTAATCAACCACTTCTTAGTGAACAACGAGTGGTATATCGTCGACCTCCCCGGCTACG
>CAMGFF010000135.1 GCA_946055125.1 uncultured Prevotellaceae bacterium
CGAGATGGGTTCCAACATGATTATGATTATGCCCGGCACCGACATGCGCGGTGGTGTGCGCCAAAGCTCCGACGACATACAGAAGCTCAAGCCGGCCGACTATGAGTCGCTGCGTGAGGGACTCTCCTTTGTGAAAGGTATCTCGCCCGAGGTGAGCAGCCAGGGCCAGTTTATCAATGGCAACAACAACTACCCCTCGAAGGTGAGCGGCGTGGCCATCGACTACCTCGACATTCGCAAGCTCACGGTGGAGCAAGGCAGCATGTTCACCGAGCGCGACATTCAGGGCGCAACCAAGGTGTGCATCATAGGCAAGACCGTGGCCGACGAGCTTTTCCCCAGCGGCGAGAGCCCAATAGGCAAGGTGATACGATTCAACAAGATACCCTTCAAGGTGGTGGGAATGCTCAAGTCGAAGGGCTACAACAGCATGGGACAGGACCAGGACGACGTGGTGCTCGCCCCCTACACCACCATCATGAAGCGCGTGCTTGCCATCGACTACCTGCAGATGCTCTTCGCCTCGGCCACCACCGAGGAGCAGACCGAGCAGGCCATCGATGAAATCAGCCAAATCCTGCGCAAGAACCACAAGCTCAAGGCCGGCGACGACGACGACTTCAACATTCGCTCGCAGCAAGAGCTCAGCTCCATGATGAGCTCCACCAGCGACATGATGACGCTGCTGCTGGCCTGCGTGGCGGGAATATCGCTGCTCGTGGGCGGCATAGGCATCATGAACATCATGTATGTGTCGGTCACCGAGCGCACGCGCGAGATTGGCTTGCGCATGAGCATAGGCGCACGCGGCATCGACATCCTCACGCAATTCCTCATCGAGTCGATAATCATAAGCGTTACCGGCGGACTGATAGGCGTGATCCTGGGCTGCGGCTCGGCATGGGTGGTCAACGTTTTGTTTCGCTGGCCGGTGCAGATTCAGATTTTTTCAGTAATTTTGTCGTTTGTGGTGTGCACCGTCACCGGAGTGTTCTTCGGCTGGTACCCCGCAAAGAAAGCAAGCAACCTCGACCCAATAGAAGCATTGCGATATGAATAACAACGAACCACTACCCCTCGACCACCCGGAGCCGCGCAGGAGGCGGCTGCGCATAGTCACCCACATCATCGTGCTGGCGATAGTATTCGTGCTGCCCGAAGTGATTATGAGCTGGGGCCGTGGCGTGCCGAGGATTGCCTACCTGCACACGCTGGTGTACCTGGGAACCTTCTACCTCAACTACGCCCTGCTCATAGGGTGGCTGCTGTTTCGCCAGCGCACCCTCACATTCGCGGGAGTGAATGTGGCCCTGGTGGTGCTCGTGGGCGTGCTCATGGTGGCGCTTCACGATTACTTCTTCCCGGCCCCGCCCGGTGGCAGAATGCCCGGCATGGGCCTGCACGACAAGCTGGGAGGCTTCGTGGTGCGCGACTGCCTCATGGTGGTGCTCTCGATATGCCTCAGCGTGGCGCTGAAGCTCAGCGAGAAGTGGCTTGGATGGAGCATGCTTGAGAAGCAAATAGAGGCCGAGAAGAGGGAAACCGAGCTCAAGAACCTCAAGAACCAGCTCAACCCACACTTCCTCTTCAACACCCTCAACAACATCTACGCCCTCATCGACATAAGCACCGACAAGGCGCAGCGTGCAGTACACGAGCTGAGCCAACTGCTGCGCTATGTGCTCTACGACAACGAGCAGCGCGAGGTGCCGCTGGAGCGTGACTTGCTATTTGTGAAAAACTACATCGCCCTGATGCGCCTGCGCCTCACCCCGCAGGTGACACTCACGGTGAACATCAACGAAAACGACGGCAGCGGGCTGCAGATTGCCCCGCTCATGTTTGTGTCGCTCGTGGAAAATGCCTTCAAGCATGGCGTGAGTGCCAGCGAGCCATCGTCGATTTTCATAGCAATAGGCGTGACCGATGGCACGGTGCACTGCCATGTGGAGAACACCTGCACACACCGCACGCCCAACGCCGACAAGAGCGGTGGCGGAATAGGCATAGCCAACTTGCGCCGCCAGCTCACCTTGCTCTATCACGGCCGCCACAAGCTCACCACCGAAATGCGCGATGGCAAGTATGTGGCCGACCTCTCAATATCGCTACAAACAACTAATAATCAACCCACATATTTCAATAAACCATGAGGAAATTAAGATGTTGCATTATCGACGATGAGCCACTGGCTCTTGAGTTGATAAAAAGTTATGTAGAGAAAACCCCTTTCTTAGAACTTGTAAATGCCTTCCCCTCGGCATCAATGGCCGTGCGCACAATCATAGGCAACGACATCGACCTGCTCTTCCTCGACATACAGATGGACGAGCTCAACGGCATTGAGTTTGCCCGCGTTGTGCCACCGCGCTGCCGCATTGTGTTCATCACCGCCTTTGCGCAATATGCCGTGGAGGGCTTCCGAGCCAATGCCCTCGACTACCTGCTGAAACCGGTGAGCTACACCGAGTTCATGGAGGCGGCCAACAAGGCCCTGCAATGGTTCAAGCTGGTGGAAAGTCCGGCTACCGCCACTGCCGAGAAGAAGCACATAATCGTGAAAAGCGAATACAAGCTGCTGCAAATCCCCGTCGACGACATCCTCTACATTGAGGGACTCAAGGACTATGTGCGCATCTACCTTACCGATGGCTCCACGGTGATGTCGCTCATGAGCCTGCGCACCATGGAGATGGGGCTGCCGGCAGGGCAATTCATGCGCGTGCACCGCTCATTCATCGTGCATACGTCGAAAATCAAGGTCATCGAGCGCAACCGCATCGTCTTCGGCAAGCAGTATATCCCAATATCCGACAGCTACAAGAACGACTTCAACGACTATGTGGCCCGCAACACCCTCTCCACGACCAAGGACGAATAAAGCCCTCCAAAAAAAACTTGTGGAAAAATTTGGTGAATGTGGGAAAAATGCCTATCTTTGCACTTGATTTGCGCATGTGGCGTAATTGGTAGCCGCGCCAGACTTAGGATCTGGTTCCTGACGGAGTGGGGGTTCGAGTCCCTTCATGCGCACACCTCTAACACTTACACTCCCTGAGGCTATGCCGATTCCCCATCGGCATAGCCTCTCTCTTTTGCCACACCGCTGCCGGCCGGAAATTTTCTTGCGCCACGATTTGCACAAGTGAGAATTTTTGGTTAACTTTGTGCAGTGATTGGCGACACCAATCCTTTTCAAAATGTGAATGAAGACTTAAACTATATGGCTTCGTCTGCCGGATATGCGGTTCCCGATTCGTCGGGCCGCATAGTGGGGCTGTTTCCGGCAGCGAAGCCTTTTTCTGTGTCCAAGCCCTACCGCGACCTCGGCGATTTCCTCGCCTGCCACTTCGAGGGAAAGGTGCAGAAAATCTCAATCAACGCCGGCTTCACTTGCCCCAACCGCGATGGCACATGCGGCACCGGCGGCTGCACCTATTGCAACAACCAGACGTTTAATCCCGAATATTGCTCACCCACAGCCACAATCACCGAGCAGCTCGTGAAAGGCAAGGCATTTTTCGCGCGGAAATATCCATCGATGCGCTATCTTGCCTATTTTCAGGCCTATACCAACACCTATGCCTCGGTGGAGCGGCTCAGGGAAATGTATGAGGAGGCTCTCGCAGTGCCCGATGTGGTAGGGCTGATTATAGGCACGCGCCCCGACTGCATGCCCAATGAACTGCTACGCTATCTTGCCGAACTGAGCCGCCGCACCTTCGTGCTGGTGGAATATGGAGCCGAAACCGCACGCGACTCCACCCTGCAGCTCATCAACCGAGGGCACTCGTGGGCACACACCGTGGATGCCGTGACCCGCACCCACGCCCATGGCATAATGTGCGGGCTGCACCTCATCATAGGCCTTCCCGGCGAAACCACCGATGATTTCCGCGCCACAATAGCAGCCGTGGCGCAGTTGCCCATCGACACGCTCAAGCTGCACCAGCTGCAGCTCATTCGCGGCACTCGCCTCGCCCGGCAGGTGGCAGCCGGCGAAGTGGCCGTGCCACAGTGGAGCGCTGAGGAATATGTGGAGGTGTGCATCGACCTGCTGCGCCGCCTTCCGCGCCGCATCGCCGTGGAGCGCTTCGTGTCGCAGTCGCCGGCAGGGCTGCTCATCGCGCCGCGCTGGGGGCTGAAGAACCACGAGTTCACCCACCTGCTCCACCGCCGCCTCGCTGCCCTCGCCGCCACTCAGGGCGACTTGCTGTGACTCCCCCACCCCGGCACTTTTCCCCACATCATTGACAAATGTACAGGGGACAAGGCAGACTTATCACCAAATCGGGATGCTCGCCAAACACGCGCTTGAACGTCAAGTCGGCTTTCGGGTCAAGGTATCTTGTTGCCATAGTCAAAAAAATTTTTTTATTCTCCGCAAATAAAATATTTTCCGGGGAGATGTGCAAGAGGCGGGAGAGGGATTAGGCGGGGGTGTGGCCGTCGTCGAGGATGCCATAGCCACAGGATTTGTGGGTGTAGATGTAGCGGCTGTAGTCGCCGAGCTTGTGGCGGAGTCGGGTGAGGGTGGTGTCGACGGCACGAGGGGTTACGGTGTAGCCGTTGCCCCACACGCGGGTCACAATTTCGTGGCGCGAGAAGATGCGGTTGCGGTGCGACACGAAGAGGTGGAGCAGGGAGTACTCGGTGCGAGTGAGGGCGAGCGGGGCGCCGCGCAAGTAGGCGA
Organism: uncultured Prevotellaceae bacterium; assembly: GCA_946055125.1. Lineage (GTDB taxonomy): Bacteria > Bacteroidota > Bacteroidia > Bacteroidales > Muribaculaceae > CALZFJ01. The sequence continues at coordinate 4,694 of CAMGFF010000135.1, forward strand.
AGCGGTTGTTCACGTCGAGGCGCAGCTCACGGAATACGATGTCGGGGATAAAAGCGCCCTCGGTGATGTCGTGGGTGCGCTTGCGGAGCATGAGCGAGCGGCGCAGCACGCTGCGCACTCGAGCCACCATCTCATCCTCGCGGTAGGGCTTGATGATGTAGTCGTCGGCGCCGATATTCAGGCCCATCACGCAGGCCGGCTCATCGCCGATTGCGGTGCAGAAGATTATTGGCACATACTCGGTGGCGGCATTGTTCTTGAGGCGGCGGGCGAAGTCGAATCCACTAATCTTTGTCATGGCCACCTCGAGGATAAATAGGGAGAAGGAGGGCAGGTCGCACGAGGCGATGGCATCGGTGGTGCTGTGCACCACCGACACCATGTAGCCCTCGAGCCGCAACCGGGCCGAGAGCCGCTCGCAGTGAGCCTGGTCGTCGTCGACGATAAGTATTTTCAAGTCGCCTGTCATAGTGAGCTGTTGGCTTAAGATTCAATATTAAATTTCGCTAAATTGTGATATGGCGAAAGAAAAAACAGTATATTTGCACAGTGTTTTTCATGGTATTAGATTTAAGGTTAATTGATGTGCAGGTTGTCGTGACGACAATCTGCATTTCATTTTGTGCAAGTGAGAGAATATGTATGCCATAATAACCACAATAGCCACCTTGGCAATGCTTGGGCCAAAGCAGCTATTGTGATGCAAGGGGCAGAGTGTCACTCCATGAGCTTGCGGTAGCGAATGCGGTGCGGTTCCACATCGCCCATGCGGGCACGCTTGTTTTCCTCATACTCGGAGTAGGTGCCCTCGAAGTAGAACACCTGGCTGTCGCCCTCGAAGGCGAGGATGTGGGTGCAGATGCGGTCGAGGAACCAGCGGTCGTGCGAAACCACCACGGCGCAACCGGCGAAGTTCTCCAGTCCCTCTTCGAGAGCGCGGAGGGTGTTCACGTCGATGTCGTTGGTAGGCTCATCGAGCAGCAGCACGTTGCCCTCCTCCTTGAGAGCCATAGCGAGGTGGAGGCGGTTGCGCTCACCACCCGAGAGCATGGCGATTTTCTTCTCCTGGTCGGCGCCGGTGAAATTGAACTTGGAGAGGTAGGCGCGTGCGTTCATGTCGCGGCCGCCCATGCGGAACGACTCCACACCCTGCGAGATAACCTGATAGACGGTGCTCTCGGGGTGGAGGTCCTTGTGAGTCTGGTCGACGTAGGCAATCTTCACGGTCTCGCCGATGGCAAAAGTGCCCTTGTCGGCCTTTTCCAGACCCATGATGAGGCGGAAGAGCGTGGTCTTACCGGCGCCATTGGGGCCGATAACGCCCACAATGCCATTGGGCGGGAGCATGAAGTTGAGGTCGGCAAAGAGGAGCTTCTCGCCATAGGCCTTCTGCACATGCTCGGCCTCGATGACCTTGTTGCCAAGTCGAGGACCATTGGGGATAAAGATCTCGAGCTTCTCCTCGCGCTCCTTCTGGTCCTCATTGAGTAGGCGGTCGTAGCTTGAGAGGCGGGCCTTTCCCTTGGCGTGGCGAGCCTTGGGAGCCATTCGCACCCACTCGAGCTCACGCTCCAGAGTCTTTCGGCGCTTGCTGGCCTGCTTCTCCTCCTGCGCCATGCGCTTGGTCTTCTGGTCGAGCCACGAGGAGTAGTTGCCCTTCCA
>CAMGFF010000136.1 GCA_946055125.1 uncultured Prevotellaceae bacterium
AATAAAAATGATTAACTTTGCACGCTGTAATTAGAGAGCTATTGGCGTGAAATACCGCAGCCGTGGCAGCAACAATGCCATGAAATCTTTCTATTAAATCAAAGAAACAATGCAAGAACAAGAAGAAAAAATACAGATTGAGCGTGACAATCAAGAGGAAAGTGGTGTGAACATGCGTGCCTTCTTTGCGGCGTGCAGGAAGAACTGGTATTGGTTCGTGCTTTCTCTGATAGCCTTCACGGCACTCTCGGTGGTGGTGGCAAAGTCGCTCACACAGCAGTATAGCGCTACGGCATATATCCTTATCAAGTCCGACAAGAACTCAGGCGTTTCGGGCGAGATGCAGCTCTTTGCCGACCTGGGCCTGGGCAACAAGGCCGATGATGTGTTCAATGAGATGTATGTGATAAAATCCACCGGCATTATCGAAAGTGTGATTAAGGACCTGGGCATAGCGTGCCGCTACTACAGCAAGCCTATGCTTCGCCGCGAGAATATCTACAAGGACTCTCCCATTGAGCTCACCGCTCTCAGCGAGGCCCCCAAGGCCGGATATGAAGTGGAGGTGATCCCGCTGAGCGACACCGAGTTCAGCTACCGGGTGACCGGCGCCGACGATGAGTCGTGGACGACCGCAAAATATGGCGCCAAGCTCACCACGACCATTACCGACAAGAATCCCAAGACCCCCGACACGCACAGCTTCAGCATAGCACGCACGGCCAAGTTTGCTGCCGGGTCGATTAATAAAAAGGTGATTGTGAAAGTGCTCAATCCTCATCAGCTGGCTATTACAATCAGTCAGAATCTTGAGGTGAAGTTGCCCGAGAAGTACACCTTGGTGCTCAAGCTCGACCTCAAGGGCGACAACTTTGAAATGGTGTGCGACATCCTCAATGGCATCATAGCCTCCTATAATCAGGACGTAATCAACGACAAGAACCGCGTGGCGCTGAGTACCGAGAAGTTTATCTTGGACCGCATTGCCGCGCTCTCGGGCGACCTGGGCGGAATTGACACGCAGATTGAGTCGCTCAAGATCCGCAACAATATCCCCGACTTGTCCTCGGCTGCCGGCCAGCTCGTGGACCAGGGCACTCGCTACAAGGATGCCGTGGCCGAGGTGGAGATGCAGCTCATGCTCGCCAACTACATCAAGGACCACCTTGCCAAGATGAAGCGCTTTGAGCTTATCCCGGCCAACACCGGTATCTCCGACATGGGCGTGGAGAGCCTCATCAACACATACAATGAGGAGTGCCTCAAATATGAGAAAATCGCCTCGTCGTCGGGCAGCTCCAACCCTGTGCTGGCCGACTATGAGAAGTCGCTCACCTCGATGCAGGACAATATCAACAGCTCTATCAGCAATTTCCTCAAGACCCTGCAAATCAAGCTCGAGCAGGCCAAGCTGCAGGAGCGCCGGTCGAATAGCCTCATCACCTCGGTGCCCACCCAGGAGAAGGAACTCAATGTGGTGCTGCGCCAGCAGAAGATCAAGGAGGAGCTTTATCTCTACCTCCTCAACAAGCGCGAGGAGAATGCCCTGCAGCTGGCCATCACCGAGCCTAATGCCAAGATCGTGGAGCATGCCGGCGGCGAAGACCTGCCGGTGTTCCCGCGCACTCTGCACTTCCTCTTGCTGGGCGTGGCTCTCGGCTTGCTTGTGCCTTTCGGAATAATCTACCTCGTATTCTGGATCTACTCGCTCGACACCAAGGTGCACTGCCGCAAGGATATTGAGGATATTTGCGATATCCCCATCGTGGGCGAGCTGCCCTGCAAGCGCAAGGACCAGCAAGCCGAAGAGATAATAGTGACCGAGACCGGACGCGACCGCATCACCGAGGCCATGCGCATAATTCGTGGAAACCTCGGCTACATGGCCAAGTGGAAGCCCGGAGAGGGCGTGGTGGTGCAAATGACCTCCACAATGCCAGGCGAGGGCAAGTCTTATGTCACAATCAATCTCGCTCTCTCGTGCGCCCATGCCGGCAAGCGGGTGGTTGCGCTCGACCTCGACCTGCGCAAGGGCAACTTCTCGAAGTATGTTAGCTCCCACCCCGGTGGAGTGGGTGTGGGTGCCTATCTCTCGGGTAATGTGGCCAATATCGACGATATCATCGTGCGTGGCTCATTCCACAAGAATCTCGACACCATCTTGGCTGGCGCACTGCCGCCCAATCCCTCCTATCTGCTTATGAGCGAGCGCTTCCAGGAGATGATTGCCGAGCTGCGCCGCCGCTACGACATCATTTTCCTCGACACCGTGCCTTTCACCGTGATTGCCGATGCCGCCATCGTGCAGCGCGTGGCCGATGTCACTATCTATGTGGTGCGTGATGGCATGGTCGACAAGAACTATATCGCCGAGATCGACCGCATGAACCGCAACAATCGCTTCAAGAACCTGGCGTTCCTCCTCACCGACGTGAACATCGACTCCCACCGCTACAGCTACGGCAATCAGTATGGCTACAACTATGGCTATGGCTACGACGATGAGAAGCCCAAGAAAAAGCGCTTCTTTTTCTTCTGATAGATATAAGCGCTGAGCCCGCGCCCAGTGTGCGTGCCCACACTCTATAATCGACACATCACACAGGGTGCATCTCGCCGGCGGCCATTGTGCGTGCAGCGTGCGATGCACCCTCGTTTTTCACACTAAAACTTTCATTAACAGGGATATGATGACTATAAGTAACGACCGCGTGCTCATTCTCGACGGTGCAATGGGCACCATGATTCAGCGCCGGGGACTCACCGAGGAGCAGTTTCGCGGCACCGAGTTTGCCTCCTGGCCATGCGAGCTGCTCGGCTGCAACGACCTGCTCGCCCTCACTCAGCCACAGGTGATTGCCTCAATTCACCACGCATACCTCGATGCCGGAGCCGATATTATCGAGACCGACTCCTTTAATGCCAATGCCATCTCGCTGGCCGACTACCGCCTCTCGGCCCATGCCCGCGATATAAACCTTGCCGCTGCCCGCCTTGCCCGCTCGGCTGCCGATAACTGGAGCCTTGAGCATGGCGGCGCGGTGCGCTATGTGGCCGGCAGTGTGGGCCCCACCAACCGCAGCCTGTCGATGTCGCCCTCGGTTGAGGATCCCGCCGCACGCGCCGTCAGCTGGGAGCAGCTTACTGCTGCCTACACCGAGCAAATCACCGCCCTCATCGAGGGTGGCGTGGATTGCCTGCTCGTGGAAACCGTCTTCGACACGCTCAATGCCAAGGCCGCCCTGTGGGCTGCCGGGGAGGCGATGCGTGCCGCAGGCCGCCGCGTGCCGGTGATGCTCTCGGTCACTCTCACCGAGAGCGGCCGCACACTGAGCGGACAGACCATCGAGGCCATGCTCGCCAGTGTGGCCCATGCGCCGCTCATGAGCGTGGGCCTCAACTGCGGCTTTGGAGCCGAGGGCATGCTGCCGTGGATTGAGCAGCTTGCCGCCGCCACCTCCCTGCCCGTGAGCGTATATCCCAATGCCGGGCTGCCCAATGCCATGGGCTGCTACGACGAGACTCCCACGGCCATGGTCGCTCACGTGCGCCCCATGCTCGAAAAGGGGCTGGTCAACATCGTTGGCGGCTGCTGCGGCACCACACCCGAGCACATCGCCGCCCTTGCCGCCCTCGCCCACGGCTACAAGCCGCGCACTCCCCGGCCGCGCCCCGATGTGATGCGCCTTTCGGGCTACGAGCTGCGTGAGGTCACGCCCACTGCCAATTTCCTCAATATCGGCGAGCGGTGCAATGTGGCCGGCAGCCGCAAGTTCCTGCGGCTCATCAATGAGAAGAATTATGCCGAGGCTGTGGAGATTGCCCGCCGACAGGTGCTCGACGGAGCCCAGGTGGTCGACGTGAACATGGACGACGCCATGCTCGATGCCTCGGCCGAGATGTCGCACTTCCTGCGCCTCCTCGCCGGCGAGCCCGATGTGGCGCGTGTGCCCGTGATGATCGACTCCTCCAACTGGGAGGTGATCCGTGCCGGGCTCGAGTGCCTCCAGGGCAAGGGCATTGTCAATTCCATCAGCCTCAAGGACGGCGAGGAGGTATTCTGCCGCAAGGCCGAGTATGTGCGCCGCATGGGTGCCGCCGTGGTGGTGATGGCTTTCGATGAGCAGGGGCAGGCCGACACTTTCGAGCGCAAAATCGACGTGTGCCGCCGTGCCTACGAAATTCTCACCCGCCGCGTTGGCTTCAACCCCCAGGATATAATCTTCGACCCCAATGTGCTCACCATTGCCACCGGCATTGCCGAGCATGGCAATTATGCCGCCCATTTCATCAGCGCCGTGGAGTGGATTAAGAAGAACCTGCCCGGAGCCAAGGTGAGCGGCGGCGTGAGCAACCTGTCGTTTGCCTTCCGTGGCAACAACTTCGTGCGCGAGGCCATGCACTCGGCGTTTCTCTATCATGCCATCGCCGCCGGGCTCGACATGGCCATAGTGAATGCCGGTGCTCTTATGCCCTATGAGGATATCCCCGCACAGCTGCGCACTGCTATAGAAGACGTAATTTTCAACCGCGACGACGAGGCCACCGACCGCCTTGTGGCTCTTGCCAATTCACTCAAGGCGAGTGGCGCCACCGTGGCAGTACACGCCGGTGCCGATGAGGCTCTTGCCTCGCTCCCCGCGCCCGAGCGGCTGCGCACCATGATTGTGCGAGGAATCACCGAGGGCATCGAGGATGCCCTGCGCGAGTGCTACGAGGCTTCGGGAAAGGCCGTGGCCGTGATCGACGGCCCTCTCATGGAGGGCATGGACCACGTGGGCAAGCTCTTTGGCGAGGGCAAGCTCTTCCTGCCGCAGGTGGTGAAGAGCGCCCGCACCATGAAGCAGGCCGTGGCATGGCTCAACCCGCTCATCGAGGCCGACCGCCGCAGCGAGGGCGAGGCCAAGAAGGCGGGTCGCGTGCTCATCGCCACCGTGAAGGGCGACGTGCACGACATTGGCAAGAACATTGTGGCCGTGATTCTGCGCTGCAACGGATTTGACGTGACCGACCTTGGCGTGATGGTGCCGCCCGAGACTATCATTGAGCGTGCCATCGCTGGGCAGGCCGACCTTGTGGTGGTGAGCGGCCTCATCACTCCCTCGCTCCACGAGATGTGCCGCCTCGCATCGATGATGCAGGAGCGCGGCTTGCACATTCCGCTCTTTGTGGGCGGAGCCACCACCTCACGGCTGCACACGGCAGTGAAGATTGCCCCGCTCTATCCCGACGGCCTGGTGGTGTACACCCGCGATGCCGCATCGCTGCCGGTGGTGGCGCAGCAGCTCCTTGCCGGCCCTGCGGAGTTTGCCGCCCGGTGGCGTGAGAGCCAGCAGCAGCTCCGCGACGACCACGCTGCCGCCTCCCGCGAGCGCCTCAGCATCGAGGAGGCACGCCGTCGCGCGCCCAAGCTCCACTATTCGCCCCTCACTCCGGCAATGCCCGGCAAGCACCTGGTGAATGTGGGAGTGGAGGCTCTGAGCGACTATATCAACTGGATTCCTTTCTTCACCGTGTGGAAGCTGCGCCCGCAGAGCGATGAGGCTGCCGCGCTGCGTGCCGAGGCCGAGGCTGAGCTTGCCTCAATGGCGGCGCAGGGCTGCGAGGCACGTTGCCTTGTGGGATTGTGGAGCGCACACAGTGGCACCGACTGCATTGTGATTGGCGATGAGGTGATTGCCACCCCGCGCCAGCTCGTGGAGAACCCCGGCGGCGAGCAGCTCGCGCTCAGCGACTTCGTGGCTCCCGAGGGCGACTTTGTGGGCACCTTTGCCGCCACTGTCGACCACCGCATCCGCGCAATGATTGAGAGCGCCCGTGCCTCAGCCGACGACTACCGCCTCATTCTCCTCCAGTCAATCTCCGACCGCATCGTCGAGGCCGCCGCCGAGTGGCTGCACGAGCAAGTGCGCCGCCGCTACTGGGGATATGCCCCAGGTGAGCCACAGCGCCGGCACAGCCTCCTGCGGCACGACTATCAGGGCATACGCCCCGCCGCCGGCTACCCCTCGCTGCCCGACCAGCGCGTGATTTTCGCCATCGACCGCCTCATGCCCCTTTCCGAGATAGGAATCACCCTCACCGAGAATGGAGCCATGCACCCCGCCTCCAGCGTCAGCGGCCTCATGATTTCCCATCCCTCCAGCCGCTACTTCACCCTTTAACACACAGCCCGAAGAGAAGGTGTGTCAAAATGCGAAAACAATCACTTATGTAGGGACGCACCCCGGTGCGTCCGCCCATACTCACTTGTGCCATCGCCCGATTGTGAGGCGGTAACGCGGACGCACCAGGGTGCGTCCCTACATGAGAATATCATCAAACCGAATTTTGAC
>CAMGFF010000137.1 GCA_946055125.1 uncultured Prevotellaceae bacterium
GCCGCGAGGGTATCTGCGGTATGTGCTCGCTCTATATCAACGGACATCCCCACGGCCCCGCTACCGGTGCCACCACTTGCCAGCTCTACATGCGCCGCTTCCAGGATGGTGAGACCATCACCGTGGAGCCCTGGCGCTCGGCTGCATTCCCCGTAATCAAGGACCTCATGGTGGACCGCAACGCCTTCGACAAGATTCAGCAGGCCGGCGGCTACGTGTCGTTCAACTGCGGCGGCGCACAGGATGCCAATGCACTCCCCATCGCCAAGACCGCTGCCGACGAGGCTATGGACTCGGCCACTTGCATCGGTTGTGGAGCCTGCGTCGCAGCTTGCAAGAATGGCTCGGCAATGCTCTTCGTTTCGGCCAAGGTGAGCCAGTTTGCCCTGCTCCCACAGGGACAGGTGGAGGCTAAGCGCCGCGTGAAGGCTATGGTGGCCAAGATGGACGAGCTGGGATTCGGCAACTGCACCAACACCGGTGCCTGCGCCGCCGAGTGCCCCAAGAACATCAAGCTGAGCAACATCGCACGCCTCAACCGCGAGTTCCTCTGCGCTAAGTGCAGCGACTAATCACCCTGCGGTGATGCCCCGGCATCACCACGATTCAATAGCAATAACGCCCCCGTCGGTTCAGTCCGCCGGGGGCGTTTAGCATGTAATAAGCCTGTGGTTTTCGGCATATTTTGCCAAAAAACAACCAGGCTGCCTTCGAAATCCCCCACTACAAAGCCTCAAAAAAAGATGATTCGTAGGGGGCAATGCTTGATATTCTCGAAAATATGCAGTAAGTTTGCAGTGGAATATCGCAAATATGCGATTATCGGTATAAACGTTATTTTTTAGAACTATGAAATATTGGGCAAATATCAATGGCGAGCAGCACGGACCGGTGGAGAAAGACCGGCTCTTGGAGCTGGGACTCACACCCGACTCCTACGTGTGGCGTGAGGGGCTTGAGGACTGGGTGATGGTGCAGAACTTCAGCGAGCTGAACGACCTCTTCACGGCTCCTGAGGCCGAAGCGCCTGCCGTACCAGAGCAAGATGAGCCTGTGGTGCCGCCACTGCCGCAGCAGCCGCCTGTACCACCCGCTATTCCACAGCAGCCACAACAACCACAGCAGCACTGCGAGCCGCAGGCTCCGTGTCCGCCCACCAACCTGGTGTGGGGCATTCTCACCACGGTGCTTTGCTGCCAGGTGCTGGGCATAGTGTCGATAGTCTATGCCATGCAGGTGTCGTCGAAGTATCACGCCGGCGACCTTGAGGGCGCACAGCGCTACAGCGACCGCGCCGCGATGTGGAGCATTCTCTCAATCGTAGTGGGACTTATCACAACGCCTTTCGTTGTGCTTATGCAGTTTCTGTAAGGAACATTGAGGCTACCAGCCTAAGATGTTGCGCAGAATCCACCACAGCACCACCACTGCAAGCACCGCAATGATGGCCGGGAGGCTGTTGATGCGGCTGTAGAAATGCGGCCGGCTGGTACGCACCACCTCGCCATATCCATAAAGCGCCAGCAGCGGAATGCTCACCACGAGCAGCGCATTGAGGCGCAGGGCGGCAAGCACCTCGCCGTGCAGCAGCGCGTGAATGGCCCGCTGTGTGCCGCAGCCCGGGCACTTCAGCCCGGTGAGCATAAGGAATGGGCACCGCGGGAAGAAGCGCGACGCTGCGGGGTCGAAGGCCGAATAGATCAGAGCTCCGGCAATCACCGCCACCACGGCGGCCACGGCTATGACAATGCGGCGGCTCATAGTGCGCTTAAATGCTGATGCCTGTGATGAGATAGGCTATGTAATAGAAAAAGCAGAACACCGGCAGTGCAACCGCGAATTTCGCTATCCAGCGGCACCAGCCCTTGGTCACTCGCTTGTTGATGTAGTGCTGTATGGGTGGCATCACGAAGTTGCAGACTATCATACACACGATTGCAATAATTATATATTTCATAACCAACGTATTATAGGTTGTTATTCATCAGTGTTTCGGCCACGAGCCAGTCGATGGGCGAGTCGAGGTCAACCGAGTGGCTTGCCGGCATCTCGCAGGGGCGGCGGCGCGGAAACTCGCCGAGCGTCATGGCGCGGAGCGAGGCCACATTGATTACATACACCGCTCCATTGTATTCCCACACCCGGGGCGCGTCCTGGCGGCGCGTGTAGCGTCCTTCACCCTTCGAGATGTGCAGGAAACCGTCGCCATCGGTCTCAAAGGCATTGTAGTAGGGATTTGTGGCAGCCTCCTTTACAGTCACCACCATGTCGATGTCGGGCGTATAGAGGTCCATTGCGCGGCGCACGTCGTCGGCAGTGCGGAAGGGCGACGTGGGCTGGAGCAGCACCAGTGTGTCGTAGCGGCGACCCTGCCCGGCATAGAAGTCGAGCGCGTGGAGCAGCACGCCATAAGTGCCGCTACGGTCGGTGGCAAGATGCGCGGGGCGCAGGAAAGGCACCTTCAGCCCAAATTGCTCCTCGGCCACGCGGGCAATTTCCGGGTCGTCGGTCGAGAGGCATATATCGGTATCGGCGGCAAAGTGGCGTGCCACCTCAATGGAGTAGCCAATGAGAGGCTTGCCGGCCAGCGGCTTGATATTCTTGCCGGGGATTCCCTTGCTGCCACCACGCGCCGGAATCACAAACAAAACGTTCCCGGTCATTATTTCATCATCACTTGTTGCCTGAGTCATTTTTCGCTATGTTCTTTTTTTGAGGCAGGGAGGGGCAACGGGGTCACTCCAGGCCGTACTCTTTGATTTTGCGGTAGAGGGTGCGCTCGGAGATGCGCAGCTCCTGTGCCGTCTTCTTGCGCTTGCCGCCATTGCGCTCCAGGGAGTTCTTTATCGTCTCGCGCTCGGTGGCCTCGAGGGTCATGGGCTCCACTTCCTCGGCCGGCTCGGCCTCAATGGGCTCGGCTGCCACGTCGTGGGCATCATATACGGGCGGCGTCTTGAGGCGCGGGAACTTCACGAGCTTGGGGTCGTCGGGCCGGTGCGCGTCGGCGTCGTCGATGTGCTGCTCCACCTTGCGCACCTCGCGCGTGAGGGCATATTCGTCGCCGGGCTTGTAGGCTGCCGGGCTGTGGCCACGGCCGTGAATTGCCTCGCGCAGCTCATCTATCTCGTTCTGCATCTTGAAGATGAGCTTGAAGAGAATCTCGCGCTCGCGGGTGTAGTCGAAAGCCGGCGATGATGCCACCGTGGGCTTATACTCGGTGCTGAATTGCGGCAGGTACTTCTTCTTCACCTCCTCGCCGCCCACGGTGCTGCCGGCCTCGAAGAGGGCTATCTGCTCTATCACGTTCTTGAGCTGGCGCACGTTGCCCGGCCAGCGGTAGCTCAGAAGCACAGCCTTTGCCGTGTCGTCGAATTTCACCGGAACCGTGCGGTAGCGCTCGGCAAACTCGGTGGAGAACTTGTGGGTGAGCAGCAATATGTCGTTGCCACGCTCGCGCAGCGGCGGAATGGTGATGAGTATTGTGGAGAGGCGGTAGTAGAGGTCGGCGCGAAACTTGCCCTCGTTCACCGCCTGGAGCATGTTCTTGTTGGTGGCTGCCACCACGCGAATGTTGGTCTTCTTCACCTCCGACGAGCCTACGCGGATATACTCGCCCGACTCGAGCACGCGCAGCAGGCGTGCCTGTGTGGTGAGCGGCAGCTCGGCCACCTCGTCGAGGAAGATGGTGCCGCCGTTGGCCTCCTCAAAGTAGCCCTTGCGGTCGCTGATGGCGCCGGTGAAGGCTCCTTTCTCGTGGCCGAAGAGCTCGGAGTCGATGGTGCCCTCGGGAATGGCGCCACAGTTCACGGCTATGTATTTGTTGCTGTGCTTGCGGGCGCTGTTGTTGTGAATTATTTTCGGGAAGAACTCTTTTCCCGAGCCGCTCTCGCCGATGATTAGCACCGACAAGTCGGTCTTGGCCGACTGCAGTGCGCGGCCTATGGCGGCAATCAGGTCGGGCGAGTTGCCCACAATGGAGTAGTTCTGCTTTGCCGCGAGAATCTCGGGTGATATGGTTGTGCTTATTTCCATTTGCGCAATGAATAGGTAGTGTCTTTAAGGAACCGGCCAAGCTCCTCTATTGATTCGTGGCGTGCAAGCTCCTCGGGGGTAATCACATCGCCCACAGTGATATGGAAGGTGGAGCCCTTCTTGCGGAACACCTCGGCCGGAAGGCGCAGTGTGCGCAGCTGCCAGCTGATTCTGCCCAGTATGTTGAACCACAGGCTGTTGCTGCCGTGGAAGTAGATGGGCACCACGGGCACCTTGAATTGCTTGATGAGCCTGATGATGCTCGGCTGCCACTCGCGGTCCTCAAGCTGCAGCTTGCCATTGAGCTTCGACACCGCCCCGGCCGGGAAGAAGCCTATGGGCTTGCCGCTGCGCACCTGCATCATAGCCTCGCGTATGCCCTTGGTCGAAACGGCACGCTTCGCCGGGTCGTCCGACGCAAGCGCGTCAACGGCGATGAAATTGGGGCGCATGGCGGTGATATAGTTGAGCACCATGTTCACCATCACCTTAAATTCGGGCCGGCGCGACGCCAGCATGTGAATGAGGATGATGCCATCGAGAGCGCCAAAGGTGTGGTTCGACACCGTGACGAAGGCCCCCTCGGGCAGCTTGTTGAGCTGCTCCTCATTGTCGATGCGCAGCTTGATGTCGAGGTCGCGCAGCAGCCCCGCCACGAAAGGCGCGCCGGGAGTGGCGCAGTTGTGGCGGTGCATAGCATTCACCTTGTCGATGGCAAAGAGGCGCATGATGAAGTTCACCAAGCGCGGCTTGCCGTCGAAAAAGGGCACCATCTTCCTTATGTCGTCGTAACTGAGCACATCGGGCTTCACGCCCTCGGGCAAATTCAATATATCTTGGGTATTCTCCATAATTCTATTTCTTAGCGCATAATAATCCACGCAAAGTTACGAATTTTATGGCACACCACAAAACTCCGCCCCTCGAAATCACCATTTTTCACACACGCTGCCAGTTCACCGCTTTTTTGCCACCCTGCAACAAAGCGGGCGACACACCGTGAGAGTGCGTCACCACAAATCATCGCAATTTCCTAAAGCCACTAAATATCGGCTAAGAACCCACCTCCGGCAAAAGCGAACATCGCTATCACATAGATCACCGAGATAACAAGGTAGACAAGTCCGCCAATAAAGCCCCACTTCACCCACTTGCGGGCCTCGGCCGATGCCTGCTGTGCGGCCTCATAATCGCCCCGTGCCATAGCCGAGCTCACCTGAGTGGCCTTGATAATCGACACAATGCCGAGAGGCATGCAGCAGAACAACGTCACCAGTATGGCCTCTGTGAGATACGTCTTAGGCTGAGTGGCGGCATAAGGCTGCTGTGAAGCCTGGGGTTGCCGTGGAGCATAAGGGGCTTGCGGCGGCACGCCGGGTGTAATCACCTGTGCAAGCTCGGGCATGGTGCCGGCAGCGGCCCAGTCGGTCATTCCCTCATGCCACACAAGCGTGTCGGCCGTGATAGTGAAATTAGAAAGTTCGCTCAGCTCCATGGGACCCAAGCGCTGATTATCCTTCACGATGTAATACTTCATAGTTGTTCAGCAAATAAATAGTTTAACACTTAATTCTAAAAATCCTTATCTAAGCATTTCTGCAAATCTACACATTTTTCACGAATAATCCACATTATCTCACCTCTTTTTTCACCCAAGCAGCTCTCCCTGTCACTCACCCTGTCAACACCCGGGCACAAGCGACTTGGTGGGGTGAGAAACTGGCTATGCCACGCGGCTCAATGGCGTGCAAGCAGCAAAAGCGGAGAGGCACGAAGCCAATCCGCTTGTTATTGTTGTGTGCATCGCAGGCTGGCGGCGCTTTGCGCTGCCGCCTCGCCCCTACTTGCCCTGAGCGGGAGCCTCGGGGGCAGCTGCGGGAGCAGCCACGGGTGCCGGGGCTTGCTTCTCGGTGGCGAAAGGAGTGGCCTGCTGCTCCTGCTTGGGAGCGTTGGTCACGCGCGAGCCCTTGCCGGTGACGAGGTCTCGCGGAGCCACGAATGCGGTGAGGATGCTGAGCACGCACACCGTGATGGCGAGAGTCCAAGTGGCCTTCTCCACGAAGTCGGTTGTCTTGCGCACGCCCATAATCTGGTTGGAACTTGCGAAATTAGAGGCAAGACCTCCGCCCTTCGATTTCTGGATCAACACTACACCAATCAAGAGGATTGATGCCAATAGAATCAAAATTGTGAGTAAAGCGTACATATATTACTGTTGTGTTACTTATTGTTTTTTATTTGCTCGTTAATCACCAATTTGCGCAA
>CAMGFF010000138.1 GCA_946055125.1 uncultured Prevotellaceae bacterium
TAAACCAATATTAGTAAATATACCAAACCGAGTCAACCTTTTTCAGGAACCGACACTCACTTTATAAAAAGTGCCAAATTGGCAAAAATTTTAAGTGGAGGTGTGGGTTTATGGGGTTTTTGATGGTTGTTTGGGAGAAAATCGCTACTTTTGCATCGCGAAACTATGCAATATGTTATCAAAATGAGAAATATATGCTCTCTTATTCTGGTTGCCCTGCTCTGTGCGGTGGCTGTGGCGGGCTGCTCTTCGGCCAATGGCAACAAGGGCAACGACAACGCCACTGCCGGGGCTGCCGACACGGCTCAGGCCGGGCCGGCAATAGTGTTTAGCGGCGACAGCGCCCTGGCTCTGGTGAAGGCGCAGTGCGACTTCGGGCCGCGCGTGCCGGGCACCGAGGCTCACCGCCGTTGCGGCGACTTCCTGGCCGCGCGCCTTGAGGCATGTGGGGCCAATGTAATCAACCAGCGTGCCACGCTCACTGCCTTCGACGGCACCCGGCTGCCGGCACGCAACATCATTGGCGAGTTTGCCGCCGCTGCCGACAGCTCCCGGCGCATCCTCCTGCTCGCCCACTGGGACTGCCGTCCCTGGGCCGACAGCGACCCCGACCCCTCGCGCCGCAAGGAGCCGGTGATGGGTGCCAACGATGCCGCCAGCGGCGTGGCTGTGCTGCTCGAGCTGGCGCGTGTGTTCAAGGGGCACACTCCGCCCGTGGGCATCGACATCCTCCTCGTGGACTGCGAGGACTGGGGCAGCCACAACGACGACCGCAGCTGGGCGCTCGGCACTCAGCACTGGGCTAAGAATCCCCACCGCAAGGGCTACCGCCCGCAATTCGGCATATTGCTCGACATGGTGGGCGCCCCGGGAGCGCAGTTTGCCAAGGAATATTTCTCGGTGGCCTACGCGCCGAGCGTGGTGCGCGACGTGTGGACCGCCGCACTCAAGTCGGGCTACGGAAGCTACTTCACCGCGCGTGAGGGCGGCGGCGTGACCGACGACCACGTCTTTGTGTGCGCTGCCGGCATTCCCTGCATCGACATCATCGACTGCCGCCCCGACTCCGACAACGGATTCTTCCCCGGCTGGCACACCACCGCCGACACCGCCGACTGCATCGACCCCGCAACCCTCAAGGCCGTGGGCCAGACGCTCGTGAACCTCATCTATAATCAATATTAGCTAAAGCTGCTGTCTTTTCAGCAGCACACACCACATCGAAAAAAAACATATGAAACCACAAAATCTCATCGCAATCATGTGCATAACCATCGCAGGCTCTGCCTCGGCACAACTCAAGTACCCGGCCACTCGCACCGATGCCGGGGTAGTCGACAACTATTTTGGCCACGAGGTCGCCGACCCCTACCGCTGGCTCGAAGACGACAACTCGGCCGAGACTGCCGAGTGGGTGAAGGCCCAGAACGCCGTGAGCAGCGCCTATCTCGCGAAAATCCCTTTCCGCTCGGCGCTGAAGGACCGTCTCACCGCACTTTTCACCTACGAGCGCACCTCGCCCCACTTTAAGCGCAACGGGAAATACTACTTCTACCGCAACGACGGCCTCCAGAACCAGTCGGTGCTCTATGAGCAGGAGTCGCTCACCTCGGAGCCGGTGGTGTTTCTCGACCCAAACAAGCTCTCTGCCGACGGCACAGTGGCCCTGCAGAACGTGTCGTTCTCGCCCGACGGCCGCTACTATGCCTATGTAATCTCACGCAGCGGCAGCGACTGGAACGAAATCTATGTGGCCGACCGCGCCTCGCACCGCCTCCTCCCCGACCACATCGTGTGGGCTAAGTTCACCGATGTGCAATGGCTCGGCGACGGCTTCTTCTACAGCGCCTACGACGCTCCCTCCGATGGCGCAAGCGAGCTCTCGGCCAAGAATGAGTATCACAAGGTGAAATTCCACCGCCTCGGCACTCCGCAGGCCGACGACCGCATCGAGTTTCAGGACACTGCCAACCCGCTCCACTTCCACAGTGCCGAGGTGAGCGACGACGACCGCTTCGTGTTCATCTACAAGTCGCGCGGACATGGCAACTCAATACTCGTGAAGGATCTCAAGGCCGAGAACCCCGAGTATCGCGTGCTGGTGCCGAGCCTCGACGATGAGTGTGGCGTGGTGGCAACCGACGCCAAGGCCATCTACATAGTCACCGCCAAGGACGCTCCGCGCCGCAAGCTCATCGCAATTCCCGTCGATGACCTGCGCCCCGAGGCTGCCTACACCGTGATTCCCGAGGCCAAGAACGTGATGGCGGGCGTGCAGCGTGCCGGCGACCGATTCATCGTCACCTACGAGATCCACGCCTCCGACCACCCGCAGGTGTTCGACACCGAGGGCCATCTGCTCTATGAAATCAAGCTGCCCGGCATTGGCTCGGCAGGCATATCGAGCAGCCCCAAGCACAGCGAGGTGTTCTACTCTTTCTCGTCCTACACCACTCCGGGCGCCATCTACAGCCTCAACCTCGAGGACGGCACCTCCACCCTCATGCGCCGCCCCACGCTGAAATTCAATGCCGACGACTTCACCACCGAGCAGGTGACCTACACCAGCGCCGACGGCACCGAGGTGAGAATGTTCCTCACCCACAAGAAGGGGCTGAAGCGCAACGGCAAGAACCCAACCCTGCTCTATGGCTACGGAGGCTTCAACATCAGCCTCACCCCCTCGTTCAACGCCCGCATCATTCCATTCCTTGAGGCCGGCGGCATCTATGCCGTGGCCAATCTGCGCGGAGGCTCGGAATATGGCGAGGAATGGCACGAGGCCGGAACGAAGATGAAGAAGCAGAACGTGTTCGACGACTTCATCGCAGCCGCCGAGTGGCTCATCAAGGAGAAATACACCTCGCCCAAGCACCTGGCCTGCAACGGCGGGTCGAATGGCGGACTCCTCGTGGGTGCCACAATCAACCAGCGCCCCGACCTCTTTGCCGCCGCCGTGCCGCAGGTGGGCGTGATGGACATGATGCGCTACCACCTCTTCACCATTGGCTGGAACTGGGCCGGCGACTATGGCCGCAGCGACGACAGCCGCGAGATGGCCGAGTACCTGCTCGCCTACTCGCCCCTGCACAACATCAAGAACAATGGCACTCGCTATCCCGCCGTGCTCATCACCACCGGCGACCACGACGACCGTGTGGTGCCGGCTCACTCCTTCAAGTATGCCGCAACGCTCCAGGCTGCAAATACCGGCAAAGCCCCCAAGATTATACGCATCGACAGCAAGGCCGGTCACGGCAGCGGCAAGCCTCTCTCAAAGCAGATTGAGGAATATGCCGACATCTACGGCTTCATCATGTACAACCTCGGCATGAAGCCCTCCTGGGCCAAATAATCTACCGGGCAACGGCTTATTTGTGTGGTTGGGCTAAAAAAACTTCGCCCAACCACACTTTTGCATCGCATTTTGCACTATATTTGCAGAAATTTTCGAATGTGTGGACTTGCTCCACTTTATTTAATTGTAAGCTACAATGACCTATTTAAGTGTAAACATCAATAAGATAGCCACTTTGCGAAATGCCCGTGGCGGAAACCTGCCTAATGTAGAGAATGTTGCTGTGGATTGTGAGCGTTTTGGCGCCAATGGCATCACCGTACACCCACGTCCCGATGAGCGCCACATCCGCCACTCCGACGTGTTTGCCCTGCGCCCTCTAATCCGCACCGAGTTCAATATCGAGGGCTATCCCTCAGTGGACTTCATTGAGCTGGTGCTAAAGGTGAAGCCGGCTCAGGTCACGCTCGTGCCCGACGCCCCTGACGCGCTCACCTCATCGGCCGGCTGGGACGTGGCCCCCAACCTCGACTTCCTCACCTCGGTGGTCGACCGGCTGAAGGATGCAGGCATTCGCACCAGCATCTTCGTGGGCACCGACGTTGAGAACATTAAGCTCGCCGCAAAGACCGGCACCGACCGCGTGGAGCTCTACACCGGTCCCTACGCCGAGGACTACAAGAAGAACCCCGCCGAGGCCGTGAAGCCCTATGCCATCGCCTCCGACGCCGCCCACCGCTGCGGCCTGGGCGTGAACGCCGGCCACGACCTCAGCCTTGAGAACCTCAAGTTCTTCCACGACAACGTGCCTTATCTCAACGAGGTGTCGATAGGCCACTGCCTTATCTCCGATGCCCTCTACATGGGCCTCGAGGAAACCATCAAGGCCTATAAGGCGTGCCTCAGATAACACAGGAAACAATACCCACCTAAGCTATAAAAAAACACAACACTATGTCGATTCTAAGCACAATATTAACTCAAAGCGACACGCTGGCTCGGGCTGCTGCCGACAGCATTGCCGCCACCGCCGCCACTGCCTCTCCCACCGACCAGGAGCTTTCGATATGGAGCCTGTGCCTCAAGGGCGGCTTCATCATGATTCCTCTCGCAGTGCTCTCGATAGTGAGCATTTATATCCTCATTGAGCGCTACCTCGCCATCTCGGCTGCCGCCCGCGAGGACCACACTTTCATGAAGCGCATAAAGGACTACATTCACGATGGCGAGATTGAGAGCGCCATGAAGCTATGCCGCCGCACCAACACGCCCTATTCGCGCCTCGTGATGAAAGGCATAAGCCGCATTGGCCGCCCCATGAACGATGTGCTCGTGGCCATCGAGAATGTGGGCAACATGGAGGTGTCGGCGCTCGCCAAGGGATTCACCTGGCTCGCCACCACGGCCTCGGGCGCGCCTATGATTGGATTCCTCGGCACCGTGACGGGCATGGTGAAGGCTTTCTTCTCGCTCGCCAGTGCCGGAACGGCTGCCAATGTGTCGGTGCTTGCCGGCGGCATCTATGAGGCTCTTGTTACCACCGTGGCCGGCCTCGTGGTAGGAATCATCGCCCTCTTTGCCTACAACTTCCTCGTTTCGCGCCTCAACAAGGTGATGAAGCAGCTCGAAGCCAAGACTATGGAATTCATGGACCTGCTCAATGAGCCTGTAAAATAATTTCCCTGTACTATGGCTCTGCGACGACAACACGACATGGTGACCGTGTTCAACATGGCTTCGATGACCGATGTCATCTTCCTCCTGCTTATCTTCTTTATGGTCACTTCCACTTTCGTCTTCCCATCGGCTCTCGAGGTGAACCTGCCGCAATCGAGCGAGCAGACCGCCGTGAAGCCAGGCACGAGGGTGTGGATCGACAAGGACCTCAACCTCTACGCCGCCTTTGGCGACGAGGAGCCCAAGCCCCTGGGCAGCGATGAGCTGATGACTTTCCTGCAGCTCGCGCAGCAAAACTCACCCGAGGCGTTTATTGCCCTCTATGCCGATGAGGAGGTGCCCTACGGCAAAATCGTGGAGGTGCTCGACCACGGCGCCCGCCTCAACGTGAAAATTGTGCTTGCCACCAAGCCGGCAAGCGGTAGATATAAAAAATAGCGATTATGAACACTCCTTCCCTCGACAAGAACCGCAAGATTGCCATCGCCGCCACCGCCCTCCTCCACTTGGTGGTGCTGCTCGTTCTGCTGTTTTCTTGTCTGGAATATCACTTCGAGCCGCTGCTGGAGAAGGATAAGGAGAATGAGATTACTTTCTTCGGCAGCGAATATGTGATGCTCGGCGACGCTCTCTCGCAAAACAACGACAAGTCGGAGCCTGAGCCAGTGAAGCGCGACCCCATGCCTCAGCAGCACGACGAAGACCTGCGCAACAGTGGCATCACCGGCAACGACTCGCGCCCCACAGTGGCCAGCGAAAAGCAGGAATCGCCCATGAAGGTGGAGAAGAAGCCCGACAAACACGAGAAAACGGGACCCACTAAGGAAGAAATCGCCGAACAAGAACGCATTAAGGCCGAAAAGGAAGCTCGCCGAAAGACCAACAGCAAGGTGCAGAACGCCTTCGGCAAGTCATCGAGCAAGCAAGGAAGCGGCTCGGCAGGCTCCACGGCCGGAAACAGCAACACCGGAGCCCGCACCGGCGCGCCGGGCGTGTCGGGCCTCTCGGGCTACACAATCGACCACTGGGAGCGGCCGTCGAGTCCCGTGGAGGGCAAAATCGTGGTGAAGGTGCGAGTGAACTCTCGAGGCCGCGTGATTGCTGCCACCTACCAGAGCGGTAGCGGCACGGCAGCCGGAAACACCGACGTGCGCCGCCGCTGCGAGCAAGCCGCCCTGCGCTCCTCTTTCTCAGTGCCCGTGGGCGCCATCGATGAGGCCGTGGGCTACCTCACCTACATCTTCCAGTAACCACCCTATCCCCCCCTCTCTCTTCAATCCGGAACATAAAAACGACCTTAACGATAGGCGCTGAGGTCGCT
>CAMGFF010000139.1 GCA_946055125.1 uncultured Prevotellaceae bacterium
ACCCTCTATTGCTTACGATTTCTAAACCACCCATTCCCCCACCCCAATCCTACTGCACAGCACGCACCCTTCCTAATGTAACCAGCTGAAAATAGAACACATAGTTCCGCATCCTCTCACCGACAATGCCTCAACGTCCACAAAAGCACAACAATCCTAAAGGAAACCTAAGCCTCCAAGCCTAATTAACAATTACACTAAATTTAACTTAACTAATAACTTAAAAATGCCAAAAATATGCTTTGGAACATATTTTTGACATTTTTTAACCCTATCCAAGTAAGTATATCACTCCAAAGCCCTCTACCACTCCACCGAGAATTTCACGCCGATGCTGTGAAGCGAGATGCCATCGCTGCGGAAGAACTCATTGTAGTAGAAATCGTAGTAGCAATACTGCTGCGAGATAAGGCTATAGGTGAGGCCTATGTTGATGGCGGCGCGGCTCGATGTGGGGATATTCACGCCAAGCGTGGGACTGAGATACACTCCCCGGCTGTCGTCGAGCCAGCCATCGCCTATGCGCACCGGCTCGGTCCTTGCAAGGAATGCCACACCGCCCTTGAGGTCGATGAAAGGGCGTATTGAGCCTGAGCCAAAGTTGTATTTCACGGCGGCATACACAGGAACCATCACTGCCGTGACCTTGTTGTCGCCATAGCGGTCGCTGCCCGGGTAGATGCCGCTCATGTTCCAGTCGAGTGTGGTGCCATTCTCCTTAGGATAGAGAATATTAACGCCGGTGCCCACGCCCAGGAATAGCCTGTTGCCAAAAGTTATGCCATGGGTGGTGAGGATATCGAGCTGGTCGGCACGGCAGTCACCCACACCACCGGCATAGCCTATCTCAATAAATCCCTTGTAGAGGGCATCGCTGCCACTGCTTCCCTCCACATTCGCGTGCCGGGCGTGATAGTGTGCCGGGCGTGGGCGCACCTGTGCCACGGCAGTGGCGGTGCTGCCGCCAAGGAGCAGCAATAGGAGCATAGAAAAGACTTTTCGTGCAAGAGTGTGATTCATAATAGTGGCGTATGTGTGTTTCCGGGCGCAAAATTAGGCATTAAGCCCTACTCCGCCAAATCACACGGAGCCATTTTCTCCTACGAATATCACAAAAACTATTCCAAATGGCAACTGCCGCCACACTCAGCGTATGTGATAGCTGAGTGTGACCCCCTTGGGAGTCACAGTGAGCGTGACGGGTGCGCCCTCAATGAGCGGCACATTGTTGTCGACGTGTCCCACCGGGAAATTGTAGCACACCGGTATGTCATAGCCCCGCACTATCTCGGCAATCATCTCCTCGGTGCTGGAGTAGTGAAGGTTGTGCCGGGCGTGGGTGAACTGGCCGAAGATGATTCCGCGCAGGCGGCCAAGCACTCCGGCGCACTTCAGGCGGTAGAGGGCACGGCTGAGGGCCTCGTGGCTCTCGTTCACGTCTTCGAGAAAGAGGATAGCGCCATCGGTCATGGTGATGTCGTAGCGTGAGCCGGCAAGGTCGTTGAGCACGGCAAGGTTGCCGCCAATGAGAGTGCCGGTGGCAGTGCCGCAGTGGTTGAGCTTGTGGGGGGCGACACTATAGCCGGGATAGCGGCCCTCGAGGATGGAGCGGAGCATGAGGCTGAGCGAGTCGGAGCCGCCATTGTGGCCTATGGGCCCACACATGTGGGAGTGAATGCTCATCACGCCCTGGGTGGTGAGGGCGGCGTGGAGGGCCGAGATGTCGCTGTAGCCGGCAAGCCACTTGGGGTGCCGGCTAAAATAGCCATCGGGCAGCTCGCAGAGCAGCTGCACGCAGCCATATCCGCCACGGCCACAGATTATGGCCTTGATTCCGGGCGACTCAAATGCCCAGCGCAGGTCGCTGAGGCGCTCCTCGATGGTGCCGGCAAAAGTGCCAAGCTTGCCGGTGACGTAGCGTCCGCGCACCGGCACATATCCCCAGTTGCTGATGGCCACGCAGGCCGAGTAGATGTCGGCGGGATTGGGGTGCGACGCCGGGCTGATGATTGCCACACTGTCGCCCGGCTGCAGCGAGGCCGGGATTACCATTGCACGCTGTGCCACTGCTCCCGGCACAAGGCTCAATGCAGCTATTGCTGCCGCTAAATATCTCTTCATTGTAGTAATGCTGTGGTTTTATAGAATCGTGTTTATGCGGTTGTTTCTATGCAGTAACCGGCTCAGAGGCGGGTGGCCTTGTTGAGGAGGTAGGCGTCGAGAATCACGATGGCTGCCATCGCCTCTACAATGGGCACGGCGCGGGGAAGCACGCAGGGGTCGTGGCGGCCTCGGGCCTTGAGGGTGATTTCGCGGCCGTCGCGGTCGATTGTCGCCACATCGCGCAGCAGCGTGGCCACGGGCTTGAATGCCACGCGGAAAGTGATGTCCTCGCCATTGGAGATTCCGCCCTGTATGCCGCCGGAGTGGTTGGTGGTGGTGCGCACGCGGCTCTGCGAGTCGGTGGTGAAGGCGTCGTTCACCTCGCTGCCACGGCGTGTGGCAAAGTCGAATCCGTCGCCATACTCAAAGCCTTTCACGGCATTTATGCTGAGCATGGCCGAGCCGAGCATGGCGTGGAGCTTGCCGAATACCGGCTCGCCCAGCCCCACAGGCACACCGGTGATAACGCCGGTGATGATGCCGCCAATGGTGTCGCCCTCGCCCTTTATCTGCTTGATGAGGGCTTCCATCTCGGCAGCCTTGGCCGCGTCGGGGCAGCGCACGGCATTGCTCTCAATGGCGTCGCGGGAGTAGAGGCGGTAGTCGCGGTCGAGGGCTATGGAGCCCACCTGCGAGGTGTAGGCATAGATGTCGATGCCGAGCTGCCGCAGGGCTTGCCGCGCAAAAGCCCCGGCAACGACGCGGGCTGCCGTCTCGCGCGCCGACGAGCGGCCGCCACCACGGTAGTCGCGCAGGCCATACTTGGTGGTGTAGGTGTAGTCGGCGTGCGAGGGGCGGAATGCGTCCTTAATGTTGCCATAGTCGGCCGAGTGCTGGTTCTCATTCTCGATGATAAAGCCAATGGGGGTGCCGGTGGTCACGCCATGGAGCAGCCCCGACAGCACGCGCACGCGGTCCTTCTCGTTGCGGGCCGTGACGATGGCCGACTGCCCCGGACGGCGGCGGTCGAGCTGATTCTGCACGGCATTGAGGTCGATGGCAATGCCGGCCGGCATTCCGTCGATTACGCCTCCTATCGCGGCACCGTGCGACTCGCCGAATGATGTGAGGCTGAATATGTTGCCAAAAGTATTCTTCATCTTAGTTGAGAGGTAAGAGCTGAGTGGGGGCTATTGGGGGAGAGTGGCAATGTCGGCAATAGTGGCACGCACGAAGTCGGCGAGCCGGTGCGGCTCAATCTTGAGCTGCAGGCCGCGCACCCCGGCGCTCACATATATGTAGTCGAACTCCTCGCAGGTGCAGTGGAAAAAGGTGGGAAACGCCTTCTTCATGCCAATGGGCGAGCAGCCACCGCGTATGTAGCCCGTGGTGGGCAAAAGCTCCTTCATGGGAATGAGGTCGCACTTCTTGTTGCCCGAGGCCTTGGCAGCTTTCTTGAGATCCACCTCGGCGTTGCCCGGCACAACACACACGAAGTAGCCCGTGCGGTCGCCATGCAGCACCAAAGTCTTAAACACCTGACGGATATCCTCGCCGAGCTGGTCGGCAATGTGGTTGGCAGCCAGGTTGTTCTCATCCACCACATAGGGCACCAGCTCATAGTGGATTTTAGCGCGGTCGAGCAGTCGGGCCGCATTAGTCTTGTTAATTCCCGCCATAATTAGCCTAAAAATTTGTAATTTCACTGCGAAGTTAGCAAAAAAACTTCAAACCATAAAACCCCCACGCCAAAATCGCGCCAATCATCACCCCAAAACGAGCCCAAAGCGTCCCCCAAGCCCCAGCAATCCTGCAAAAACCTCCTTTTATTCCCCGATTATGAAAAAGTGTAAGGAGTTCTCATACACAATTTGACGTGGACACACATCCGCCGTCATCTGTCGGTCACTAACAACGTGGCACGAGAGCAGAAAGGTGGTGACCTTGTTTTCGACCATGTGGATAATGCCACTTTCCGCAACAACCTTTCAATGCTCGATGGAGCTCTGCCTGAAACCATTGCACAACTTCTTGTAGAACAATTCAACACTGGCGAAAAAATGTTTTCCAAACTATCAAAGGCTCTTGCAGAAACAAATCCACTTCGCTTTGATAAAGAAGATGCCGAGAGAATTTATGGCTACAAACTAAAGCATCTTCTCACATCAGCTGCACTTGGTATGATGCCATCCAAGAAATGGAGCGGAAAGTATGATGCCAACGGAGGCTATCTCGTCGTCAAGAAAGATGGAGCTCTCCGCCACGGCTATGCCTCGCTTTACCGTGATGACGACGGCAAAGTTTACTTCAAGCTAAATCTTCAGATTCGATTAAAATAATCTTGATATTTTGTTGTAGGGACGCACCCTGGTGCGTCAGCGTTACCGCCTCACTATCAGGCGATAACACAAGTGATTATTTTCCCATTTTAACACGCCCTCGCTAAAGGGATTTCAATGATGGGGCGGAAAGGCGCTCGGCAAATCACTGAAAATTATCGGGCCTGGCCGGGGGGAGTTGCTCGCTGTCGCTAACCAGCGATACTAAGAAATTTTGTGCCGTTATTCTTCGTTGTGGTAAGGGCACGAAAAAGGCACTGCCGCCCCTGAGGTATGGAAGTGAAATGGAGGGGTGGGGCGACAGTGCCGTGTAGTGTGTGTGTATATGGTGTGTGTGGCGAGGGTTAGTCGTTCATGGTGAGGAGCAGCTCCTCGTTGGAGCGGGTGCGCTCCATGCGGTCCTTCATGAACTCCATTGCCTCGATTGAGTTGCGGTCGCTGAGGAAGCGGCGCAGCACCCACATGCGGTTGAGCGTCTCGCGCGAGAGGAGCAAGTCGTCGCGGCGAGTGCTCGATGCCATGATGTCTACGGCGGGGAATATGCGCTTGTTTGAGAGCTTGCGGTCGAGCTGTAGCTCCATGTTGCCTGTTCCCTTAAACTCCTCAAAGATTACCTCGTCCATCTTCGAGCCGGTCTCGATGAGGGCCGTGGCTATGATGGTGAGGCTTCCGCCATTCTCAATGTTTCGGGCGGCACCGAAGAAGCGCTTGGGCCGCTGCAGGGCGTTGGCATCGACACCACCCGAGAGAATCTTTCCCGAAGCCGGCGACACGGTGTTGTAGGCGCGGGCAAGTCGGGTGATAGAGTCGAGCAGGATTACCACATCGTGTCCGCACTCCACCATGCGCTTTGCCTTCTCGAGCACGAGGCCGGCGATTTTCACATGGCGCTCGGCGGGCTCGTCGAAAGTAGAGGCAATCACCTCGGCGTTCACGCTGCGGGCCATGTCGGTCACCTCCTCGGGGCGCTCGTCGATGAGCAGGATTATCATGTAGGTTTCGGGGTGATTCTCCGAGATTGCGTTGGCGATGTCCTTCAGCAGTACCGTCTTACCGGTCTTTGGCGGGGCCACGATAAGACCGCGCTGTCCCTTGCCAATGGGCGAGAACATGTCCACCACGCGAGTGGAGATATTGCAGGTCTTGCCACTGGTGAGGTCGAATTTCTCATCGGGGAATAGCGGCACGAGGTGCTCAAATGGGATGCGGTCGCGCACAAACTCGGGGGTGCGGCCGTTGATAAGCTCCACCTTGCAGAGGGGGAAATACTTCTCGCCCTCCTTGGGCGGACGTATGGAGCACTCCACCACGTCGCCGGTCTTGAGGCCGTTGAGCTTAATCTGGCTCTGCGGCACATAGATGTCGTCGGGCGAGTTGAGGTAGTTGTAGTCCGACGAGCGCAGGAAGCCGTAGCCATCGGGCATCACCTCGAGCACGCCAATTCCGTGCAGAATGCCCTCGAAGCTGAATGGGTCGTCAGGCATTGGCACATCGGCGGGCACGGGGGCCATAGCCTGCTGCTTGGCATTCTTGCGCTTGTTGCGCTTGCCATTTCCGGCCTGGGGCTGAGGGTCGGGCTCGGCCTTGGGTTCCTGAATGATGATTGGAGCCTTGGCAGCCTCCTCGGCGGCACGGCGTGCTTCCTCGGCGGCGCGGCGTGCGGCCTCCTCGCGCTCCTGCTGCGAGCGTGGCTTGAACGTCTTGCGCGAGCCTGTGTTGAAGAAAGAGTCGAGCGAGAACGAGGGCTTTCGCGGCTCATTGGCCTCGGCAGGGGCTGCCGTGTTGTTATTGTCGGCGGCGGCAAGCTGCTCGGCGGCCTCAGGCAGCTCAGGAGCTTCGGGCTGCTGCTCGGC
>CAMGFF010000140.1 GCA_946055125.1 uncultured Prevotellaceae bacterium
ATAAATATAATATATGATTAGTGTTGAAAAAGGTTACGTCGATGCTCTAATTCCCGAAGGCACCGACTTGCGCAGCGAGATTCTCCGGCTGAAGCGCGAGAAGAACGCCGTGATTATGGCGCACTATTATCAGCGCCCCGAGATTCAGGACATTGCCGACGAGATTGGCGACAGCCTCGCGCTGGCTCAGATGGCGGCACGCAGCGATGCCGCAATAATAGTGCTGTGTGGCGTGCACTTCATGGGCGAGACGGCAAAGATTCTTTGCCCCGACAAGAAGGTGATTGTGCCCGACATGAACGCTGGTTGCAGCCTCGCCGACAGCTGTCCGGCCCCCGACTTCGCTAAGTTTGTGGCCGAGCACCCCGGCCACACGGTAATCAGCTATGTGAACACCAGCGCGGCGGTGAAGGCTCACACCGACATTGTGGTGACGTCGTCGAACGCGAAGCAGATTGTGGAGAGCCTGCCGGCCGATGAGAAAATCATCTTTGGACCCGACCGAAACCTTGGAAACTACATCAATTCAGTTACCGGCCGAAACATGCTGCTGTGGGACGGCGCTTGCCATGTGCATGAGCAATTCTCCATCGAGAAGATTCTGCAGCTCAAGAAGCTGCATGGCGACGCTCAGGTGCTCGTGCACCCCGAGTGCCGCAAACCGGTGCAGATGGTGGCCGACAAGGTGGGCTCCACTCAGGCGCTGCTCAACTATGCCGTGGCTGCCGACTGCTCCACTTTCATCGTGGCCACCGAGAGCGGAATCCTGCACGAGATGCAGAAGCGCTGCCCGCACAAGACTTTCATTCCCGCTCCGCCCGAGGACGGCAAGTGCTCGTGCAATGAGTGTGCATTCATGAAGATGGTAACGCTTGAGAAGCTCTACAACTCCCTGCGATATGAGCTGCCCGAAATCACAGTGGATGAGGCTGTGGCCGAGAAGGCGGTAAAGCCTATTCGCCGTATGCTCGACATCTCGCGCAACCTCGGACTGATTAAGTAAAGGTAAGAGGTAAAAATGCTCTCCTCACTCCTCACTCCTCACTACACTCTCCGCTCTCACAGTGGTTGAGATGGCGGAATTGGGAGCAAAAGGTAATATTTATAAAAATACTAAAAACAATAGAATAAATATTCAAAATTATAATAAATAAAATGGAATATAACTATAAAGAAATAGAACAGCGCTGGCAACAGTACTGGAGAGAACATAACACCTACAAGACTGAGATCGACGCTTCGCGCCCTAAATTCTATGTGCTCGACATGTTCCCCTATCCCTCGGGAGCGGGACTGCATGTGGGACATCCCCTGGGCTACATTGCGAGCGACATCTTCTCGCGCTACAAGCGTCTCCAGGGCTTCAACGTGCTTCACCCCATGGGCTACGACTCCTATGGGCTGCCGGCCGAGCAATATGCCATTCAGACCGGTCAGCACCCCGAGGTGACTACCATCAAGAATATCAACCGCTACCGCGAGCAGCTCGACAAGATTGGTTTCTGCTACGACTGGAGCCGCGAAATTCGCACCTGCGACCCTAAATACTATAAGTGGACGCAGTGGGCTTTCGTGAAGATGTTCAATAGCTACTACGACACTAAGCTCGACGCGGCTCAGCCCATTGAGAACCTCGTGGCCTACTTTGAGGAGCACGGCAACATCGACGCTCCCGCCCACACTAATGGCTGCGACGACTTCACCGCCGAGCAGTGGAAAGCCATGACCGACGTGGAGAAGAACAATGTGCTCATGAACTACCGCATTGCCTATCTTGGCAACACCATGGTAAACTGGTGCCCAAAGCTCGGCACTGTGCTTGCCAATGATGAGGTGAGCGAGGGCGTGTCGATTCGTGGCGGCTATCCTGTGGAGCAGAAGGTGATGTATCAGTGGTGCCTCCGTGTGTCGGCCTACGCCGGTCGCCTCCTCCGCGACCTCGAGACTATCGACTGGACCGACTCCATCAAGGAAACTCAGCGCAACTGGATTGGCTACAGCGAGGGTGCCGAGATGCTCTTCAAGATTGCCGGCACCGGCATCGACCTTAAGATTTTCACCACCCGTGCCGACACTATCTTCGGCGTAACGTTCATGGTGCTTGCGCCCGAGAGCGAATATGTGGATATTGTGACTACCGCCGAGCAGAAGGCTGCCGTGGAGGCCTATATCGACGAGGTGAAGCACAAGACCGAGCGTGAGCGCATGATTGAGAAGAAGGTGAGCGGTGTGTTCTCGGGAAGCTACGCCATCAACCCCGTTACGGGCAAGGAGATTCCGGTGTATATCAGCGACTATGTGCTTGCTGGCTACGGAACCGGCGCTATCATGGCTGTGCCGGCTCACGACAGCCGCGACTATGCCTTCGCTAAGCACTTCAATCTGCCTATCATTCCTCTTATCGAGGGTGCCGACGTGAGCGAGGAGAGCTTCGACGCCAAGGAGGGCACTATGATTAATTCGTCAAACGACCGCCTGCAGCTCGATGGCCTCAGTGTGAAGGAGGCTATCGCCAAGACCAAGAAATACATTAAGGAGGCCGGCATTGGCCGCGTGAAGGTGAACTACCGCCTGCGCGACGCTATCTTCAGCCGTCAGCGCTACTGGGGCGAGCCGTTCCCTGTGTATTTCGACGAAAACAAGCAGCCGCACACTCTGCCTGAGAGTGAGCTCCCGCTTGAGCTGCCCGAGGTGGATAAGTTCTTGCCCACCGAGAGCGGCGAGCCTCCACTGGGACGCGCCAAGAACTGGTGCACCGCCGATGGGCACCCCTACGAGCTTTGCACAATGCCGGGATTCGCCGGCTCCTCGGCCTATTACCTGCGCTACATGGATCCGCACAACGACGAGGCTCTCGTGTCGCGCGAGGCCGATGAATACTGGCGCAACGTCGACCTCTATGTGGGCGGCACCGAGCACGCCACCGGACACCTCATCTACAGCCGCTTCTGGAACAAGTTCCTCTTCGACTACGGATATGTGTGCGAGCCCGAGCCTTTCAAGAAGCTCATCAACCAGGGCATGATTCAGGGTCGCTCCAATTTCGTGTATCGCATTAAGGACACCAACACCTTTGTGTCGCTCGGACTGAAGAAGGACTACGACGTTACGCCCATTCATGTGGATGTGAACATTGTGAGCAACGATGTGCTCGACCTCGACAAGTTCCGCGCATGGCGCCCCGAGTTTAAGGACGCTGAGTTTGTGCTCGAGAATGGCAAGTATGTGTGTGGATATGCCATTGAGAAGATGTCGAAGTCGATGTTCAACGTGGTGAACCCCGACGACATCGTGGAGCGCTATGGAGCCGACACCCTGCGCCTCTATGAGATGTTCCTCGGCCCCATCGAGCAGAGCAAGCCCTGGGACACCAACGGCATCGACGGCGTGAACCGCTTCCTCAAGAAGCTCTGGGCTCTCTTCTTCAAGGGCGACGACTTTGTGGTGACCGACGAGAAGCCTTCGGCCGAGGCGCTGAAGTCGCTCCACAAGCTCATCAAGAAAGTGACCTTCGACATAGAGCACTTCTCCTACAACACCTCGGTGAGCGCATTCATGATTTGCGTCAACGAGCTGTCGGCGATGAAGTGCACAAGCCGCGAGATACTCAACGATCTGGTGGTACTCATCGCGCCATTCGCGCCCCACATTGCCGAGGAGCTGTGGCACAAGCTCGGCCACGACACCACCGTGTGCGACGCCAAGTGGCCCGAGTGCAACGAGGCCTATCTGGTGGAGCAGTCGGTGAAGTATGTAGTGTCGTTCAATGGCAAGCCGCGCTACAACATCGAGGTGCCCACCGGCACCGACAAGGCCGAAGTGGAGCGCGTGGCCCTCAGCAACGCCGCCGCCGAGAAGTGGCTCGCCGGAAAGACCCCCAAGAAGGTCATCGTGGTCCCCAACAAAATCGTCAACATAGTTTGTTAATATAGTTATTAGTTAGGAGTGAGTAGTTAGGAGTTATTTCAGTGAGAAGTTATTTCAGTGAGAAGTTAATCAGTCCTAACTAAACTCTCCTAACTTCTAACTCCTAACTAAAAACTAAGCTTCTCTCTAAATTGAAATTACTAATTAAAAATTATGAGTTCAATAGAATTGAAATACAATTTGTTTCGTGAAATAGATTCAATCGACGACGAAACACTGCTTAATAAAATTGCTTCCTATATAAAGAAGCAAATAAACAAATCAAAGCAGAAAGAGGTGCTGTGTGACACTGAAACAGGTTGCTATGCAAATGACACTACTATGAAGTCTGTGGAGGAAGTTGAAAATGGAGTAGCTCCTGAAGAAGCAATAGATTTATCAAACTTTGATGCCTTTAAGAAATCATTAGGTATATGAAAATAGTTAAAGCAACCACTCAATTTCGTAAAGACATCAAAAGATATGCTTCAGACAACGACAAATTAAAGAGGTTGTATCAAATTGTTGCTTTGCTTGAAGCAGGAGAGGTAATACCTAAGGAATATCGTCCTCATTTGCTCAAAGGAAATTATAATGGATACTGGGAATGTCACATAAAGGGTGATTTTCTATTGATATGGTGTGATGCCGATAACGATATTATTTGGCTTCATCGATTAGGCTCTCATTCAGAACTCTTCGGATAACAAATATTAACTCCTCACTAAATGAAGTGGTACGTGGTGTGGGTTGGTAACAACCCCGGTATTTATGAAACGTGGGACGACTGCAAGCAGCAGGTGGAAAACTTCACCGGCGCGCGCTACAAGGCGTTCAAGAGCCGCGAAGAGGCAATAATGGCCCTGCGCGGCGACAACGACAGCGAGATGGGCATATTACGTAGCATCGCCAATGCACAGCGCAGCATGGTCAACTATGAGGCTTTCCCCGAAATTATCGTGGATAGTATCGCCGTCGATGCCGCTTGCAGTGGCAATCCGGGGGTGATGGAGTATCGCGGCGTGTCGGTGCGCACCGGCGAGCAGATTTTCCACAAAGGCCCGTTCCCGCACGCCACCAACAATATTGGCGAGTTTCTTGCCATTGTACACGCCTTGGCGCTCTTGAAGCAGCAGGGCAACACCCACACACCCATCTACAGCGACAGCCGCACAGGCATGGCGTGGGTGCGCGACCGCGTGTGCAAGTCGAAGCTCCAGCCTTGTGCCAAGAACGCCGAATTGATGAAGATTGTGCGCCGTGCCGAGGCATGGCTGCAAAGCAACACCTTCAGCAACCGCATCATTAAGTGGAACACCGAGGAGTGGGGTGAAATACCCGCCGATTTCGGCCGCAAATAGAACTTGTAGATATATATACCTGCCAAAAAGCACCACAGGCTGTATCACATTGGTGATACAGCCTGTGGTGTTGTCGGGGTGAGAAGACTCGAACTTCCGACCTCCACGTCCCGAACGTGGCGCGCTAGCCAACTGTGCTACACCCCGAGCGCGTTAGCGACTGCAAAGGTAACACTATTTTCCGTATTGTCAAAGGATATTTGTGTTTTTTTGACCTTGCAGTGTGGTTTTTCTCATTTCTTGTGGCAGATTAGCATATTTATTAATAAATTTGCAATATAAAAAACTAATTTTCTATGAACGCATTACTTGAAGTGTGTGCCGGCGACATTGAGTCGGTCATCGCAGCTGCCCGGGGTGGAGCGGCGAGGGTGGAACTGTGTTCGGCTCTTGCGGTGGGTGGGCTCACGCCCTCCGAGGGCTTCATTGCCCGTGCCGTGGCTGTGCCCGGTGTGAAGAAGCATGTGCTTATACGTCCGCGCGAGGGCGATTTTGTGTATTCGCCCGAGGAGGTGGAGATTATGCTCGCCGATGTGGCTATGGCAGCTCGCTGCGGTGCCGATGGCGTGGTGGTGGGCGCTCTGCTGCCCGATGGCTCTATCGACGCTTTCACCACCCGTCTGCTTGTGGAGGCTGCCCACAGCCGTGGGCTGAGTGTGACGTTTCACCGCGCCTTCGACCGCACGGCCAATGCCGTTGAGAGCCTTGAGCGCATCATAGCCATGGGCTGCGACCGTGTGCTCACCTCGGGTCTTGCCCCCACGGCTCTTCAGGGCGCCGACGTGCTTCGCCGCTTGGTGGAGGTGGCGGCAGGACGCATCGCCATTCTTGCCGGCAGTGGCGTGAACAGCGGCAATGTGGCGCAGCTTGTGAGACTGAGCGGCGTGAGCGAGGTTCATGCCTCGGCACGAAAGCCCCGGCTCTCGGCAATGAAGTTCATGCGC
>CAMGFF010000141.1 GCA_946055125.1 uncultured Prevotellaceae bacterium
TGGAAAATGGTAGCCGAGTAGTTACCCTCGGCATCGGTAGTAGCAGAGTAGAGCACATTGCCGCTTGTGAGAGCCACCTCGGCATCGGCAACTGGAGTGCCATCAACCTTAACTACGCGACCCGAAACCAGCATAGGTTCTGACACAATCTGGAGATTGAGCACGGGGAGGTTGGAAATGTAGGTAGAGAAAGACTTGCCCGACAGACCGGAGTCGGCATAGCGGTAGGCAATGTGGCCCATAGTGTCCTTGAATACGTCAAATGATGCACTTGAATAGCTGCTTGCCTCGGAAACGAATACGATGCGAATGTTGCTGCCTGTGTACTCGAAAGGCTCATTGAAAGTGATATTGAAGAGCTTAGTCTCACCCTTCTTGAAAGTGTAGTCGCCCTCATATACCTTGGTCATAGCACTAACGTCGCAGAGGCTGGTGCCAGAGCTTGCAGTGGAAGCATCGTCAGTGTTCTGTAGGTAAACGGTGACCTTAGTGGTGAGGTCGGACGACTTAGTGCCATTTACGCACAGGCTTGCAATCTTATCACCACTCGATAGGCCAAGCACATCGGCAGTGTAGATACACTCAGTCTCGCTGTTGCAGTAGTTGAGAGTGAATGGCAGGTTGCTGCTCGTAGTCGTCTTTGAGCCAACAGCGAACTCCTTAGATGCAGTTTCGTTGGCAACAGAGATAGCAGCTACGTCGGACTTCACCTTGTAGTCGCCAAAAGCAAGCTCAATGTAGGCGGTGTAGTCGCCGGCAGCGTGAGGAGTGTAGACGAAATTGAAAGCGGCAGTGCCGGCGGCGGCAATTTCGGCAGCCTCGGCAGTAGCCACAGCCTCATCGTTCACATAGAAAGTGGCGGTGTAGCTGCCGGCAGCCTCGGGCTGGTCGTTGACATTGAGGAAAGATGCAGCAACGCTCAAGTCATAGTTAACCATACCGCTTGCGGGAGCAGTGAAGCTCTGGGCAACTACATCGTGAGCAACAGCCACTCTCTCGAATCCATAGATATTATCCACGAATGCGTAACCCGACTCGATTGCGATATACTGGTTGCCTGCGGGGATATTGTCGATAACGAAAGAGGTGAACGGGTATTTATTACCACCCCACGATGATTCGGTAGCCTGCTGGAAATCGTCCTTGGTGTAAGTCTTGGCGAGAGTCCAGTTCTCACGGTCGGTAGAGTGGTAAATCTTCACGAAGCTGTTGCTTGAGCGACCCACGATGTCGATGCTCATCTTCTCTCCCTCCTCAACCTTGAGCAGAGGCAGAATGAACATATAAGAAGGATCGTAGGAGCCGCTCATAAGGGCATACTTGTTGTCGGTGGTGTTGATATATTTTATTGACCACGACGAGCCGCCGAGGTTGAGTGAGCCACCGGGCATAGTGTTGTCCTCGAAGTTGATGAAGTATTTGCTCGTGTCGAGCATTGTTCCACTGGCAACGAACTTGAAGTCGTCAGCGATGTCGGTGATATGGAGAACAATATCGCCACTATAAATGCCCGACTCAGTGGGATTGAAGGTTATAACCCACTCAAGCTCTCCATCGGGGTCGACAGTAGTGCCGTCGGCCACGCTCGAAGTGAAGCCCTCGGGGAGAGTAATCGACTCGATGTGCATGGGAGCGGCACCGGTGTTCTTAATCTTGTAGGTCTTGCTGACCGCCTCAGTTACCATACCGAAAGAGAGCGCAGTGCCCGAATCGATGAGGTTGTTGCTGCCGTCGCGCACCTTGAGAATGGGCTTGTAGGGGGTAACATCCCACCAAGCAACATACACATTTGTGCCGGTTACGTTTTCAACCACATCATAGCGGTTGCGGTTGGGGTAAGTGTTGTAGTCGACGCTTGCTGTGAGAGCCACAGTGGTCGATTCACCCGGAGCAAGGGCCACCTCGATGGGAGTGGTGCTCACCACGGCAAGACCTTGTGTATAGTTTGCGATACTCAGTGAATAGTCATTCTCACCAGGATTGAGAGTGTCGCCACCGGTGTTCTGTACTGTTGCTTCTATTGCAATGGGGAAGTGGTTGGTCTCGTCGCAATTAACATTGGTGGTTGCCGCAACGACCTTAGTAATCTTGAGGGCACGGCTTGCAATGTCGGCTTCGGCAGCCTCAAAATCGTCGAAAATCACATTGCTGCCATAGATGCCTATGTAGGCTCCCTCCTGAGCCGGAATCTCAACCTTGACGAAAGCATCGGTAGAGAGTTCGGGAGTGGTCTCGAGAGTGATAGCTGTCCCCTTCTTGTAGGTGTTGCCGCTCTTAGTGACGGTGTAGAACTCCACTGCACCCGATTTCTGGGTTTTCTTCACATAGATGCTCGAAGTGCCGGTAACGGCAGGAGTGACGAGGAGGTCGGTAGTTGAGCCTCGGAACCAACCGGAGCCATAACTCGTCTGGTCGCCTACCTCGAGAGCGCCCGAGCCATCGATACCGGATGCAGCCTGGTAGGTGTAGGTTGCATAATAAGTTTCATACTCTTCCTCGTCGAAATAATTGCTCACCACATGCCCCCAGCCGGTGGCCACGGCAAAGTCGTGGGCTGAGGTGGAGATGGCGGTGTTGAAATCGACTTTGTAGTCATTGACTACTTCGGCACTCGCGCTACCACAGAATAGGACAGCCGCTGCCGCGCACATAAGTTTTAGTCTTTTCATACGCTAAAAAAATAGTTGATAATAAATTAATAAAAAATCACGAAAAATTCCCTATAATGAATATGCCGCCCATGCGGTGGGAGAGCTAATCGCCCACCGCCGGGTGGCACACTGATTATCACTTAACGAACTTTGTGGCGTTGTTGCCGGTCTTCACGATGTAGAGGCCTTTCTCCACATTGCGGAGGGCGTTGCGGCCCTCGGCAACCTTAATGCCATTGAGGTCGTATACCACAGTATTGTCGGAGTCGTCGGCATCCACCGCGCCCACACCTGAGTTCTCGCCCACGTGGTTGAGCTGCACATTGTCGAGGAAGCCTCCGAGGCTGTTGTCGTAAACGGCCTGAATGGCAACATACACCTGCTTGCCGGCATAGGCGGCGAGGCTATATTCATAGTGGTTCCAGGCCACATTGTCGAAGAGGTCGGGGTTGGCACCGTCGACGAGGGTGAAAGAGCTGACGTCGGTGGCGCTCGTCTCGCTCACGAGCACATTGAAAGTGGGCGCAGCCACGGGGAGAATGCTGTTGACGCTTTCCCAGGCGCGGCAGTCGAACTCAATAGAGCTGTTGGCATTGATTGCGGTGAGCGGAGTGACGAGGAAGTCGTTGGCAGCGCCATTGATGTTGCAGCGCGTCATGAGCGACTGGTGGCCATTAGGCTCCTTGAGGCTGCTGTAGCACTCGGAGTCGTTGAGCACGAAGAATGACATGGGCGCGCCAATGTTGGGCGTTGTCCAGAAGTAGATAGAGGCAGTGGCGAGACCGTCGGAATCGATAACCGAGAATCCGGCGGGAGCCTTACCCGTTTCATCGTCCTCAAAGCCATAGTAGAGCACATCGGCGGGCAGGGCGATACCCGAGAGGGCGATTTGAGCCTGCGAGCCGTCGCTGAAAATCACCGTCATCACATCGTCGATGGTCACGGCCTGCGTGGAGGCGGCATCGAGGGCGCTGAAGGCCACGGTGAACTGAACCGAGCTGCTCGGCTCCACAGTGGTGCCCGGCTGGAGCGAGGTGGTGAAATTAGGCGTGGTGAAGGCAACGCTCTCCACGGTCACGGCAGTTGAGCCCAGGTTGGTGGCGGCCATAGTACCCGATGTGCGCACAGAGTTGTAGTTCACCTTGTAGGCGTTCCAGCTCTCGGTGTTGAGCTTCACATGAGCGTCGTTGGTGTCGATAGTCACGTTGTCGAGCGAGAGTCCCTTGCTCTTCATGTAGCTTGTGGCCTCATAGCGCCAGCGGAAAGCCACGGTCTTACCGGCATAGGGAGTGAGGTCGAAGCTCTCGTAGATCCAGTATTGCTCCTCCGAGGGGTCGGAGAGCATGGTGAGCTGCTTCCACTCGCCGTCGGCATAAATATCGAAGTAGCCGGCATCGTTGCCATCGTACTCGGTGTTGTGCTCATTGGTATGCACGGCGTTGGGGTCGCGGGTGAGGCTCACGCACATGCCATTACCCCACACGAAAGAGATGCTGTAGCTGCCCTCGGCCGGGATGGCTACATCGGGGGAGCAGAGGCTTGCATATCCCACCTGGCCGCGAATGTAGGCCGAAGCGCTGTGCTTGCCGTCGTAGGGCTCGGTGTCGTTGGAGCTCCACAGTGTAGAGCCGTCGCTGTCGATAAACCAGCCAAGGGGCGGCACTCCATTCTCGAAGCCCTCATTCCAGGGCAGCGACTTCACCGAGAGGTCGGGCTGAGTGGTGAAGCTCCACACGAGGGTGTCGGGGGCCTCGCCTACGGCATTAAATGGAACAGCCTTCCAGTAGTAGGTGGTGGCATAGTCGGCTACGGGCAGGGTATATTCGGTAGCGGTTACCTCCTCGCCGTTGATCACGTCGAAGTTGTCGCTGCTCTTGCCGAGATAGAGCTTGTAGCCCTCGGCAAACTGAGCCTGCTTCCACTTGAGGAGCAAATTCTTGGGATAAACGTCGGTGGCGCCATTCTCGGGCGAGAGCATCTCGATGGCAGCCGGCACGCCGTCGTGGCCATAGAGTGTGGGGAGCAGCACGCGGTCGAGGAAAATGTAGCTATAGGGGTCCACGGTGCCGTCGTCGTAGGTCACGGCAGTGTTGGTGAATCGAAGCACCACATTGTCGGAGGCATACTGGCTGAGGTCCACAGTGGCGGTAATCATCTGGTCGGTGAGGGTGTAGTCGGCAGTCCAGGCAGTAACCCACGTCTGGCAGCTGTCGGTCGAAACCTCAACAAAGAAGTCGTTGTAGGGCACTTCGCCGGCCTCGCCATTCGAGAAGTCGTTGAAGTAGGTGAACTGCAGGGTGCGTGGAGCATCGGCAGCCGAGAGGTCGAGGCGCGGAGTGACGAGGTGAATATCCTCGAGCGAGCCCGAGGCATACACACAGGCATCGCCCTCCAGGCCATATCCATAGCGTCCCCAGCCATCATTGCTCCAGCCCGCGGGCGGGAACTGCGAGCCCTCGAAACCCTCGAGGTTGCAGCCCTCGGGGATAACCTCCTTGGTGGCAGTGACGTGGATAGTCACGTCGCCGCCATTGGTCTTGAGCACGGCATCGAAGCTTGTGGGGCTCATGAGAGAGGCGGTGTAGGAAATCTGGAACTTGGCAGTCTCGTTCACGCCCAGGTCGATGTTATCCACATCGGCCCACAGCTCAACGCCGGCGGGAGCATCGAAACCTGTTATTTTCAAGCCCTTTGCACCCACATTCTTGAGTGTAAAAGCCTCGCTGTAGAATTTCTCGCCGATATACATCGGTGCAAACTCATACTCGGTGTTGCTCACCTCGGCAACCGGCGCAGTGACCGGCGCAGCCTGAACGACCTTCACATTGTCGAACATAAGCACGTTGGCGGTAGTCTTCATGAGCACATAGACGAAAGCCACGCGCACCGTCTTGCCCTGGAAGGCGCTGAGGTCGAGCTTGGAGTTGTACACCGTCCAGTGGTCCCACAGCCAGCCACGATAGGCGTTATACTGCGAAGCCGGCACGCCCGAGTCACGCACCTGATCCTCCACGGTGTAGTCCCAAATGGTGGTTTCCTCATTGGTGGCGGTGTCGATAACGCGTACCTGGAAGGTGTAGCTCTTGGTGTCGAACACCGAAGCGCCATTGGAGTACCAGTCGAAAGAAAGCTGGTAGGTGTCGTTGAGAGTGAGCTCAGGGGTGAGGAGCTTCTCCTCGCGTGGGCCATAGCCCTCGGCCACAGTGCCCGAGCCATAGGTGGGGGCATCGCACTGAGCAGCGCGGAGGCCGCCAGTGCTCACACCATTAGAGCTATAGGTGATTGACCAGCGATAGCGCAGGTTGTCGCCGGTGTAGGTGTTGATAGCAGTCCAGCCCTCGGGGAACTGGTCGGACTCTTGTGTTGCCGTGAGGCCCTCAAAGCCTTCATTGAGCAAGGTCTGTGCATTGGAAGTGCCCGCCCCAATCAGGAAAAGGCAAGCACCCAGGAACAGAGATTTGATTCCTTTCATTTCTTGATTCTTTATGAATTAATTATTTTGGTTGCAAAAAATGTTATAAAATTCAATTCCTCTTGATTTTTTTATA
>CAMGFF010000142.1 GCA_946055125.1 uncultured Prevotellaceae bacterium
CAATTCATTGAAATTTTTTTCAGACAGTTACGCGCCCAAAGTGACAAACTCCCGATAAAAAAACAGGTGAAAAAAGGTGAAAAATCCCAATGTGAGAATTTTTTGGGAAAAATGTTTGGAGAATAGGAGGGGGAAATGCTAAATTTGCAAAATTAAGTTTGTAAAATATTTGAAAACGACTAATAATCTTGGGAAGAATTATGAACAGACAAATCAGAATTTTTTTGGTAGCAATGATGGTTGCAATTTTAGCAGCACCAGCAATGCAGGGCGCGGACAACCGCCCAAAATCGAGCTTGGATGAGGGAAATGAGAACGTATTCGGGGCCGGCGATGGATCTCTTCAACATCCTTATATCATCTACACAGCCAAAGAGTTGGAGGCATTTGCCAACAACGTGTGGAAGGGCGATTACAACTACAATTCGCGGTATATTAAATTGGGCAACGACATAGTGCTCAATGAAAATCTGCTTGAGAACCAGAGCGGCGCGAAATTGTTTCAGCCCATAGGCAGCGAGGGAACGTTCAGAGACGGAAAGTTCATGGGAGAGTTTGATGGCTGCGGCCACACCATTTACGGACTCTACATCACTGCCCAGTCGAGGATTTCGGGCTATGTGGGGCTCTTTGGCACTGTGAAAGGCAATGGAGTGGTGAAGAACCTGCATGTGAAGGACGCGATTATCGACCTTACCAACTTCACGGCCCATAACCTCTATGTGGGGGGAATAGTGGGCTACACGGCCGATAGTGGCAATGTGACCGGCTGCACCTTTGATGGCAAGATATATGGCAACTACCGCTGCAAGTACTTGGGCGGAATTGTGGGCTATCACAACAGCTACGGCACCATATCCGACTGCCATTTTGTGGGAGACATAGGTGTGAACACCGGCGGCAAGGGTCCTGACTACCTTGGCGGCATAGCCGGCTACAGCTACTCGACGATAAGCGACTGCACGGTGGAAGGCTTCGTGCGGGCAGGACAGGGCAGCGCGGACGCCTACGTTGGCGGCATTGTGGGATGGACCGCTGGCAAAGTGGTGTATTGCAAGACCATAAACTATTGCAAGACCATAATCAACGGACAGATGTATGGAGGGTACCATGTGAACGGCACTGACTGCAAGTGGGTGGGCGGCATAGCCGGCAAGGCAAAAAACGTGATTCACTGCCAGAACCACTTGAACGTGGTGTGCAAGAGCAAGGATATGAGAGTGGGCGGCATTGTGGGAGAATGCGAAGGTGTGCAATACTCGGGCAACTTCGGGGAGGTGCAATGTGACGATAAATTCAATAACCCACTTGGCATCGACCAGGTGTGGGTGGGCGGCATAGCCGGCAAGTGTGGCGCGGTGGTGGCTTGTGCCAACTATAACAAGGTGAAAGTGGCCGACCTGAATATTATAACGAGCAAGCGCGAGCAGAATGCCTACATAGGCGGCGTAGCCGGCCAGGCAACCGTGATGGGCTGTTGCCTCAACATGGGTGAAATGAGAACCGCCACGCTGAGCGACACCGACGGCTCATTGATAAGCAGCAACGTGTCCTACGGACTCTCGGGAGTGGCAGGAGTGGATAATACGGGGCACTCACGGTACTACGACATTCGGGCACAAATCGGTATGCCCGGCGACAATAGCGGCTCGGCCACACTTGAACAATTGCAAGGGAAGGATTTTCTCGATACTTACTCGCTTGTGTGGAGCATGCCATGGGGCATAGAGATGACCAACAAATATCCCGCGCCGGTGAGATGGGGCGGAGTAGACAGGGATTTCGCACTTAGCGGAGCCGAGGGCTACGGAACAGCCGAGCAACCCTACCTGGTGGGAAGCATAGAGGCATTTGAGAAAATCAACAGCCTGCTCAACAGCCGCGATGACGGCCTGAGCGGGGTGTATTTCAAGCAAGTAGCCGACCTCGACTTTGCCGGCGGAGAGCTTACGCCGATAGGCGTGTGCGAGGGAGCAACGACCGTGAAGAGCTTCAAGGGACACTACGATGGCGGCGGCTACACGGTGCGCAACGCAAAGATAACCAGGAGCTATGAAAATTTTGGCATCATACCCACAATGGGCTTTATCGCGAGGATGGAAACCGAAGGCACACTGAGCAACCTCAACTTTGAGAGCGTGGAAGTGGAAGCCACGGGCAATTGCTATGCCGGCGTGGCAGTGGGAGCCTACATCAACTACATAGAATACGCAACTACACCATTATCGGGCGTCAACCTGATAAATTGCCATGTGACGGGCGACAGTGAGGCAATAGTGGGAAGCATGGCAGGACTTTTTACCACGGACGATAGAGAAATCAGTGCGGCGAATCCTGAGAAAAACACAATAAAATACTGCACGGTGCAATACTGCCGCATCACCTCATCGCGAGTGGGAGGCGGATTAGTGGGCTTAGGAGCCTGGACGATAATAGACCATTGCACTGTGAAATGTGAGCTGAAAGCCGCCACCGAGGCGGTGAGTGGGCGGGTGATACTTGGCGGACTGATAGGCCAGTATGGACTTGCCGGTTCGTACAGGCCGTATTCATCCTCAATTCTGTACAGCGTGGTGATACCCACCTTTGTGTGCGAAGAAGTTCTCACAGGAGAAAAGCAGTGCTTCTTTGGCGGCATAGTGGGAATGAACGATGATTTTGGCCGGGGAGATAGATTTATCATCAACGTAAAGAACACTCTTATCGACGACAAGACGATATTGGCCGACAGCAACAATGTGTATGAGGGCTCCATAGTGGGCCGTGCGTCGTACTGGCTGAGTGCGAATCTCAGATATGTGCATTTTGCAACCGAAGGGAAAAATGAAGAGCCCAACTTCTGCGGCTGGGGAAACAATACGACGTTTGGCTTGGGCTATGACGAGGTGTATAACACGTTTGGCAAACTTTATGGCTGGAGCGCTTACTTCCTGAACGGTAACAGCAATGAGGGCGACATGAAGTGGGGCTATTACTATCCCACTGTGTCGAGCGTGGCCATACCGGCGACCTCGGGCAACGGACGCTACTCGCACTACGACCTGAAATACCCCCTGCTTATAACTCCGCCCGAGCACCTGATGGTGGATTTCACGCTGCCCGAATGTCCGCTCGACAACAACGTGATAGTGCTCAGGGAAAACACACGCTGGAGCCAGATGCTGGTGGCAGCGAAGCCGAACGTGCTGTCGACTAACGGCGTAGCGGGCCGCTTCTACCTTAACGACAAGATGGACTACACCTATCCCAACTCATTCCACGCCTATGCAGTGCACTATGAGAACGCCGAGGCCGGGAAGTGGCAGGTGCTTTGCCTCCCCTTTGAGGTGCACAGCACAATGCTGCCCGAGGGCTGCAAGATGCTTGGCATAGAGGGCTATGTGAGCGGCGTGGTGAGCAGCAAGGAGATAGAAGTGGCGAAAGCCGGCAAGCCATTTATATTCTACTCACCCGAGGGCGCAGTGATTGACTACAATGAATACAACAGCACCATTGTGGGCGATGCGGTGGCCGGAAAATACATGACAGGCACATTTGCCGCCACCACCGCGAGCGCGGGCGACTATGTGCTGAGCGACGACGGAACGAAATTTGTGCGCCTCACCGCTGACACACGCATTGAGGCACTGCGCGGCTACGTGCCGGCAGCCAAGTTCCCCGAGGGCGGCGATGAGGTGCAATTTGTGATTGACGCCTACGACTGCGGCGACATCGACACACCGGGAGCCGGCTACCGCATCAACTTCGACGTGCAGGGCGTGCGCTCGATAGGCAGAGTGCTTTACTCGTGCACCGGCAGTGAAAGCGTGGCTCCGAGCCGCCCGAAAGAGGGACATCAGCCCGGCGAAGATGAGGACAGTAACTGGGCCGACTTTGACCAGCGCGACTGGATAGCAATAAAGGGACTGAGCTGGGGCTATGAGGGAGCGCTGTTCGCACAGGGCTTCTATGGCTACTACGACGGCTCGTTGTTTGAGCCGGCCGGCATAAAGATAATCAACCAGGCACCCGACTACGAGCTTAACACCTACACCGCAGCCAACGTGCTACACGGCAACTACACCAACTATGCCGACTCGGAGGAATACTGGCCATTCTATGTGGCGCCCAAGGTGAATGAGGTGGCTAAGTTCAAGGGCTTCATCACCACCATCGACGGCGAGAAATACCTCTACACCCGCGGCAACGGACTGCTCAACGGCAAGGGCGTGAAGATAGAAGGCGCAAGCGAGGAGCTTGTAGATGATGAAAGCCAGTATCGCCTCTTTGAGGGCGTGCT
Source organism: uncultured Prevotellaceae bacterium (assembly GCA_946055125.1). Lineage (GTDB taxonomy): Bacteria > Bacteroidota > Bacteroidia > Bacteroidales > Muribaculaceae > CALZFJ01. The sequence goes on from CAMGFF010000142.1 coordinate 4,280, forward strand.
TTTGGCCGATGCCGATGCCAATGGCGGAAAGAAAATCTTATTCAGCAAATATCTTGGCACAACCACCAAGGTGGACGACGCAGTGAGCTGCGGTGCAGTGGTATTTGGCACCGAGGGCGCTGTGGTGATTGAGGGCGCAGAGGGCGTGGCACGCATCTACACCGCCGGCGGAGCAGTGGTGAAGCAGGTGGCAGTGAGCGGCGGCAAGCGCGTTGCACTCGCGCCGGGACTCTACATTGTGGAAATTGCCGGCAACAAGGCCAAGGTTACAGTGAAGTGATAATTACAGAATAGAAAATTGAAATAATAGAAAGAAATGAAAAAGATTATTTGCATGGTGAGTGTGGTGATAGCCACACTCATCGCGCCGGCGATGCTGAGAGCAGAACAGTGGAGTGTGCCAGAGAGCACGCCATCGCAGGTGTTTGCGAGTGGCGATGGCACGGAGAGCAATCCTTACATAATCAAAACTGCGCAGCAGCTTGCCAATTTTGCCTACATGGTGTATTGGTGCTACGACTACTATGAGGGAAAATACATAGCTCTCGACAGTGACATAGCCCTCGGCGATGAACCGGAGCCAGGCACAACGATCAAGAGGCCGTGGATGCCGATAGGCAGCGAGGGCACATTCAAGGACGGAAAGTTCTATGGCACATTCGACGGCCGCGGACACACCATCTCGGGACTTTACATAGATGCCAGCTCCACCATCTCGGGCTATGTCGGGCTCTTTGGCACGGTGAAAGGCGATGGAGTGGTGAAGAACGTGCATGTGAAAGATGCGAAAATTGACTTAGGTTTATTCGACAAGCACAACCTTTATGTGGGCGGTATAGTGGGCTACACCGCCGACAACGCGCAGGTTACGGGGTGCAGCTTTGAGGGCAGCATAATCGGATTTAACCGCTCGCAGTATCAGGGCGGCATAGTGGGCTACCACAACAGCTACAAGGACATAACCGACTGCCAAGTGAGCGGCTATGTGGGCTACTACACAACGGTGGGAGGAAAGGCATCGAGCAACTCACCCTATGTGGGCGGCATAGCCGGCTACAGCTATTCCACAATTTCAAATTGCAACTTCAGGGGCATAGTGTGTGGCAGCGAAGAGCTTAAGGAAAGCTATGTGGGCGGCATAGTGGGCTACTGCAAGAAGAATGTGGTGAATTGCAGCGCCTACGGCACCGACAGCAATGGAGAAACGAAGAAGACTGTCAGCCGTGGCGCATATTATGCGGGTGGCATAGCCGGCTTGGCCGATGTGGTGAGCCACTGCCTCAACTATGCCGATGTGGCTTGCTCGAAGAGCAATACACGCACAGGAGGCATAGCCGGTATGGCCAACACTGTGGAATATTCGGCCAATTTCGGGCGCGTGTATTCGACGTATGGCGAGCCTATTGCATTGCGAGAGGGCATGGTGGGAGGCATAGTTGGCGAAGCCTATCGTGTGAAGAGCTGTGTGAACTACGGCTACACGGAGTTTCCCGATGTGACCGGCACGGGTGATAACGTGGTGAAGTATGGCGGCATAGCCGGCCAGTGCCACTACAGCATAAAGACGAGCCTGAATCTGGGCCGGCTGAAATATGCACAATTAGACAACCAAGGAACAAAGATCAATGTAACCTACGGAGTGTGCGGCAGTGAGGCCTTTACCACCTCAAGCACTTACTATGAATATACCTTCTGGCCCGACCCCGACGGGGGAGTGACTCAGGCCACGCCGAGTGGCAATGAATATATTGTGGTGCCGCTCACCTATGTGCAGGATGTGAAATACCTCAACACAATGAGCCAAGAATGGGGACTTGAGTGGGGACTTGAACCCACCACGACTTACCCTATGCCGATGTTGTGGGGCGGTAAGGAGCGCGAATATGTGCTCATGGGCGTAAACGTC
>CAMGFF010000143.1 GCA_946055125.1 uncultured Prevotellaceae bacterium
GCCACATAGAGTGGAGCCGGTATGACATAGTGGAATGTTACATGACAATGGGCGGTATACCATTTTATCTCAATCAATTAGATGAAGAGCTTTCTTACTCGGCTAATATCGACAATCTCTTTTTCAGACAGAAAGGAGGTCTGTGGGACGAGTTTCGTCACCTCTACCGCACGCTATTCCGAAACAGCGACCTTTATGTGAGGGTGGTCGAGGCCCTGTCGGCGAAGAAGATGGGAATGACGCGGAGTGAGATTTCGGCAGCTGCCAAGATGCCCGGCAATGGCGACCTCACGCGAGTGCTCGCGAATCTTGTGGATTCCGACTTCGTGCGGCAGTATTATTTTTTTGGCAACAAGCGCAAGAACATGGTGTATCAGCTTTGCGACAACTACACCTTGTTCTATTTCCGCTTTATAAAGGACAATTATGGCCGCGATGAGCGCTTCTGGACCAACACGCTCGACAGCCCCGCACGCAAGGCATGGGCCGGCAACGCATTTGAGCTTGTGTGCAAGTCGCACATTCAGCAGATAAAGCGCAAGCTGGGCATTCTTGGGGTGCTGTCGCAGGACTCGGTGTGGTTTTCCAAGGCTGGCGACAGCAATGGGCGTGGGGCGCAAATCGACATGGTGATCGATCGCCGCGACCGTGTGGTGAACCTGTGTGAGATTAAATATTCCATAAATCCCTATAGCATCGACCGCGACTATGAAATGCAGCTGCGTGGCAAGATTGAGGCATTTCGTGAGGGCACGCGCTCTCGCTCGGCACTTCACCTCACCATGATAACCACCTATGGAGTGGCTCGCAACGCTCACTCGGGCATTGTGCAGTCGGTAGTGACAATGGACGACCTCTTTGCGCCTTACGAGTATTGAGGCAGCCATGTGCTTTCTTCGATATTATCTCATAGTCTTTGGGGTTCCGAAACCGCCAGTTCCGAAACCGCCGTTTCGCTACAAACGTTAGCGCTTTCTGGGGGCTGCCTCGAGGGCAAGGAGGAATTGCTTGCGAGCAAGGCCGGGGGTGTAGCCACCAAGTGAGCCGTTGGCGGCGATGACGCGGTGGCATGGCACGATGATGCACACGGGGTTCTTGGCATTGGCTGCCCCCACGGCGCGTGCAGCATTGGGGCAGCCCATCATGGCAGCTTCTTCGGCGTAGCTAATGGTGGTGCCGTAGGGTATCTGTTGCAGTGCTGCCCATGCCTTGGCGCGGAACTCGGTGGTGGTGGGGAGGTCGAGGCGCACGGTGAACCGGCGCAGCTTCCCGGCGAAGTAGTCGCGCAGCTCCCTCAGGGCGTGGTCGGTGATGTTGTTGCCACGCAAAGAGCCAAGTGCCGGCTCCTCGTCGCTCAGCGAGCACTCGCGCACGCCATTGTGGGTGGCTTTCACCAAAATCCAGCCTATGGGCGACTGCCACTTGGCTGCAAACTCCTCATTCTCAATCTCGCTCGCGCTCTTTGTGGTCACGGGCGTGAGCCCTATCTTTGCGGCCTCGCCGAGCATGAACTCATAGGCCTGTGCATAGTCGTTGGCGATGATGCCATCGAGAATGGCGTTCTTTATCGCCTCCTTTATCACGCCAATCTCACGGCAGGGCGCGATGCCGAAAGTGGCCATAATCTCCTCGCCGGTGACCGGTGGCTGGAAGCAGCGCACGCGGTCCTTCTCCTCCAGCTCCACGAGCTTCTGTCGCACGAGGATGAAGTTGTCGAGGAAGCGGCGCACCTTCTCCCGGTTCTTCGATGTGATGTCGGCCTCGCAGAGCGTCATGAGGTCGTCGATGTCGTCGCCGGCGTCGAAGAGCAGGCGGCGCACGGCCGAGTCGGTCACCTCGTCCTCCACCAGGGCGATGGGGCGCATGTGCAGGCTCACGAGCTTCTGCACATACTTCATGTGCTCATTCATGGGCAGCTTCATGCGCTTGAAGATGCGCGGAATCATCTTCTCGCCGATGAAATTGTGGTTGTGGAAGGTCCAGCCGATTTTGGGGTCGAATCGCTTGGTGGCGGGCTTGGCGATGTCGTGGAGCAGGGCTGCCCAGCGCAGCCACACATTGTCGCTCTTGGCTGCCACATTCTCGAGCACCTGCATGGTGTGGAGGAAATTGTCCTTGTGGCCGCGGCCATTCACCACCTCCACGCCGATGAGGGCGGCGAGTTCGGGGAAGATAAGCTCGAGCAGGCCGCACTTGTTGAGTAGCATGAAGCCGCGCGACGGGTGCTTGGAAGCCATTATTTTCATCAGCTCATCGGCGATGCGCTCGCGCGAGATAATTGCGATGCGCTCGCGGTTGCGGCGCAGAGCCTCGAAAGTGGCAGGGAAGATGTTGAAGCCAAGCTGAGTGGCGAAGCGCACGGCACGCATCATGCGCAGCGGGTCGTCGCTGAAGGTGATGTCGGGGTCGAGCGGAGTTCGGATAATGCGGCGCTCCATGTCGCCCATTCCGTCGAATGGGTCGAGCAGCTCGCCATATCGATTCTCATTCACGCATATTGCCATTGCATTGATGGTGAAGTCGCGACGGCGCTGGTCGTCGTCGAGTGTGCCGTCTTCCACAATGGGCTTGCGGCTGTTTCGGTCGTAGGACTCACGTCGTGCGCCCACAAACTCCAGCTCTGTGCCCCGGCTCTTCACCTGGGCAGTGCCGAAGTTGCGGAACACCGAGAGCGAGGTGCGCTTTCCCAGGGCACGGGCCACGGCCTGAGCCACCTCGATGCCGCTGCCCACGGTCACGAAGTCGATGTCCTTGGAGGGTCGGTTGAGGAATATGTCGCGCACATATCCGCCCACCACATAGCACTCGCGGTGGAGTGCGTCGGCGGTGCGGCCCACGATGTGGAATATTTCGTCGTTGAGGTGATTGGCTATCAATTCTTTCATTTTATAGAAACAGGGGGCTACTGCTGATGTAGCCGGGGGTTAATAATAGAGAAGCTCGGTGAGAGGCTCGGGGGCGTTGGTGATGCAGTCGAGGTGGTCACGGCGCACCACATAGGTGTTCTCAATACCCACTGCGCCCACGTGAGGAATCACAAACTTGGGCTCGATGGCAATCACATTGCCCTCCTCGAGCACGTCGCGGCTGCGCGGAGCGAGCACAGGCAGCTCGTTCACCTCAATTCCCACGCCGTGGCCCAGGAAGCCGGCCTTCTGCGTGTGTCCCATGAAGTAATCCTCCATTCCGGCCTCGGCTACCATCTCCATGGCCACTTCCCACATTCGCTTGGCCTCGCAGCCGGCATGGAACTCCTGAGCCAGGCGGTGGTGAATGTCGATAGAGAGCTGGTGAGCCTTGGCGGCGGTGGGGTCGAGGCGGCCCACATAGTACACGCGAGTCATGTCGGTCATGTAGCCGGTGAAGTTGCCACACATATCCACCATCACCGTCTGTCCGGGATTGATGGCCGAGCCGTTGCAGCCCACGGGGAGCGAGAGGTCGAGGCCCGCGCCGCCCATGGCGAAGTCGTAGGGCGAGGGAGCGTCGGCATTCTCGCCCGTGAGCAGGTTGCCCATGAACAGCTCCATGGAGCCGCCGGCGATGCGGAACTGGCCCAGGCAGCCCTCGTTGCGCAGCACGCGCTCAATTTCCACCTGAAGCTCCACGTCGGTCATTCCGCCATGGTAGATGCGTGGAATGCGGCTGTAGGCCATTGCGTGGTGCACGCCGCTCTCGGTGAGGCGTGCAATCTCGTAGGGGGTCTTCACGGCACGGCAGCGGCGCAGAATGTCGCTGCCATTGGCCACCTGAGCGTCGCCAAACACCTTGCGCAGCCGCTCCACGGTGCTGAAAGGAGCAAGGTCGAGCTCCAGGGCTATGCTTTGGGGCATTTCGGGGAGCAGCTCGGCAATTTGCTCGGGCTTGCGAATGTAGCGCACGTTGTCGCCGGTGAGGCCCACCGGGCGGCGCACGAAATATGTCACGTCGCCAAGGGCGGTGATGTAGGTGTAGCCGCAGAACACGCGGCCCGATGTGTAGTAGAGATTGGCGTTTTCGCTCACGAGAATAGCATCGATACCCAGCGACTTCAGTCGCTGGGCGATGCGCTGTGTGCGCAGTGCTATTTCATTGTTTAATCCATGAGGTATCATAGTAGTCCGTTTATTGTTTGTCGTTTATTGGAGGAAAAAGGCTGTCAGCTCGGGGAAACTTGAGAACTTCAGGTCGTAGCCCTTGCACTGGCCAAATCCCCACGAAGCCCATGCAAAATCTATGCCAGCGCGGTGAGTCTCGTCGCAGTCGGCCTGTGTGTCGCCCACATAGATGGGGCAGAGGAGGCCGTGCCGGGCGATCAGTTCCTTAATGTTCTCGCTCTTAGGCACGCTGCGCTCGCCCCAGGTGAGGGAGCCGGTGAAATAGGGCGTGGTGCCGGTGAAAGCCATGAAATTGCGCAGGCCATAGCGGCTGCAGTTGCTGAGCATGAAGAGTCGGTAGCGCTCCGATAGCTGCTTGATGCCCTCTACCACACCGGGATAGAGCTTGCCGCCCAGGCGAGGCATTTCCTCGTCTTCCACGCGGGCAATGTCGCGCAAGAAAGCCTCGCGGTTGAATTTCACGCCCGTGCGTCGCATGAGGTCGTCGAAGATTCCGTCGATAGGCGTGCCCATGTAGGCCTTTATCTCATCGTCGGAGAAAGGGAAGGGTGCGCCGTGACGGGCGAAGCAGATGCGCCAAATCTCGCAATAGGAGGAAATTGCGTCCCACATTGTCCCGTCCATGTCGAAGATTAAGGAGTCAACCTTTGAGATTTCAGTCATAACGTTGTCAAAAAGAGTGATTAAGATAGAGTTTTTTAGTGGAGAATAATTCCCACCTCGGTGATATGCGACAAAGTGTCGGTGTCGAGGCCCTGCCACACCACTACTTTTGTCACCTCACCGGCCGAGATGCCCGTGCTGAGAGTGGCCGAGACCTGATAGAGAGCGCCAAAGCCGCTGCCGAGCCAGTTGCCGGCAGCGTCGGCTATAGGCAGGTTGATGCGCTTGCGCTCAATTAGGGTGTCGGCGCCAAAGAAATCCACGGTGAGGCCCACGTTGGCATAGGGGTACTCATTGTCGTGGCGCACGGCAATATCCATTGAGTAGCTGTGGAGCGAGTCGGCATAGTGGGGCGTGAAGTGGAGCGGCGAGGAGATGGCCCAGCCACCGGAGGGAATGTGCCTGAACTCCGAAAAATCGGTATGCTTGGGCTCACACGAACCCAAGCATACGAAAAGCATTATCATCACTGCTGCCCGTGCGAGCCTATTGCTGAGGCTCCTTGGGCGCGACGTTGTCTTTGTTGCCATTATTTGGTGCATCATTGCGCTTTGGTTTTGGTTTAGGCTTTGGGCGGTTGCCACCCTCGCCATTTCCACCTTGCTGCTTGGGCTGCTGCGGCTTGTCGCCACCTTGCTGCTTTGGGCGGTTGCCACCCTTGCCACGCTGCCTGCGCTCGCCCTGCTGCTGGTTTTCGGCAGCATCGCCATTGCTGTTGCGCTGGCGGTTGCCATCGCCCTTGCGGTTACGGTTGTTGCCTCCGCCGTTGCCGCTGCCTTTCTTCTTTTTCTTCTTGTCGAAGCGGTTGATGCTGTCCTGGCCGATGATGTCGCCAAACTCCTTTAGCTCGGCCTGGTGCTCCTTCTGGTCGATTTCGAGCTTGTCGGGTTTCACGCCATTCTTGTTGAGGGCGATAACCTCAAATACACGCTCGGCCGAGATAGTCACCAGGTTGGCCGGCATCGACTTGTCGGTGGAGTAGGTCATCTCGCGCTTGAAGATGTCGGTCTTGAAGTGGAAGTAGGTGTTGTCCTTAGTCTCGAGGCGTGCGTCGCGCGGCGGAAGCTGCTTGGCAGCCTCGGCGTAGGTGTCGACCTCGAAGTTGAGGCAGCACTTTAGCTTGGCGCACTGTCCGGCGAGCTTCTGCGGGTTGAGCGAGATGTCCTGGAACCGGGCGGCGCTTGTGGCCACCGACACGAAATTCGACATCCAGCTTGAGCAGCACAGCGGGCGTCCGCAGGGACCGATGCCGCCAATGCGGCCCGCCTCCTGACGTGCGCCGATTTGCTTCATCTCGATTCGCACCTTGAAGGCGTCGGCCAGCACCTTAATGAGCTGGCGGAAGTCCACGCGCTCGTCGGCGATGTAGTAGAAAATCGCCTTGTTGCCGTCGCCCTGATATTCCACGTCGCCAATCT
>CAMGFF010000144.1 GCA_946055125.1 uncultured Prevotellaceae bacterium
TCTCGTGATGCGGATTTCCCCAAGCCACAGCAAGGTGGGGGAATCCGTTTTTTTGCGTCCCTACATGAAAATATCATCAGCCTCTTCACAATAGGGGTTCATTGTGGTGAGAATGTGCATAAGGAGGCATATATTCACCTTACTCCACCTTGCGACTTGAGGCAGTGGCATAAGCGCCGTTGCTCGAATAGATATTCTCCCACTATGAGTGGAATTTTGTGGGGCGGGGGGTGTGCTATGTCGGGGATTTTGTGTACTTTTGTGGGTGATAATTTTTATTTACTGAATGATGCCGAGAATCTCTTTCAACTGCGAGGGCACCGAGATGCCTCGCTTCGACCTCGATGTGGTGCGCCGCTGGATTGTGGCTGTGGCCGGCTCTTTCTCCAGGAGCGTGGGCGAGCTGTCATATCTCTTCTGCAACGACGGGAAAATACTGGAGGTGAACCGACAGTTCCTACAGCACGACTACTACACCGACATTATCACTTTCGACTACTCCTCGCGCCGCCGAATTGCCGGCGACATGGTAATCTCGCTCGACACCGTGCGCTCTAATGCCGAGATGCTGGGAAAGAGCTTCGACGAGGAACTGATGCGCGTGGTGATTCACGGTGTGCTGCACCTGGTGGGTGTCAACGACAAGGGCCCGGGCGAGCGCGAGGTGATGGAGCATCACGAGGATGCGGCCCTGGGCGTGCTGCGAGAGTTGCTGGCTGCCGCCGGCCGTTAAACTATGTTTTTTGCTGAGATATTTTCACGATATGAGATTCAACTACGATGTGATTGTGATTGGCGCCGGCCATGCCGGCTGTGAGGCTGCCTGTGCCGCCGCACGGCTGGGCTCGGCCACGCTGCTCATCACCATGGATATGAACAAGATTGCGCAGATGAGCTGCAACCCGGCCGTGGGCGGAATTGCCAAGGGCCAGATTGTGCGCGAAATCGACGCTCTGGGCGGACAGATGGGCGTGGTGACCGACCGTGCCTCGATTCAATTCCGCATGCTCAACCGCTCTAAGGGCCCGGCTATGTGGAGCCCGCGCGCGCAGGCCGACCGCATGCGCTTCATGGAGGAGTGGAGGCATGTGATTGAGAACACTCCGGGACTATACATGTGGCAGGACAGCGCCACCGGCTTCACATTCGAGAATGGCGCCGTGACGGGCGTGACCACCGCAATGGGCGTGACTTTCTCCGCCAAGGCCGTGGTGCTCACCGCTGGCACTTTTCTCAACGGACTGATGCACATTGGCCGCGTGCAGATTGGCGGCGGACGTGTGTCGGAGCCTGCGGCTCACGGTGTGACCGAGCAGCTCCGCGCCATGGGATTTGCCACCGACCGCATGAAGACGGGCACCCCGGTGCGCCTCGACGCCCGCACCATCGACTTCTCTAAAGCCACTATACAGCACGGAGAGGACGATTTTCACCGCTTTTCCTACCTGCCCTCGGTGCGCCGCGTGCTGCGCCAGCGCCCTTGCTGGATTATCAACACCAACCCCGAGGTGCACGACATATTGCGTGCCGCACTTCCCGAGTCGCCGCTCTACAACGGGCAGATTCGCAGCATAGGGCCGCGCTACTGCCCAAGCATCGAGACAAAGATTGTCACTTTTGCCGACAAGGAGTCGCACCAGCTCTTCCTTGAGCCTGAGGGCGAGACCACCCAGGAGTTCTACCTCAATGGATTCTCCTCGTCGCTGCCCATCGAGGCTCAATTTGAGGCTCTGAGGCACATTCCCGCGCTGCGCGACGTGCAAATCTACCGTCCGGGCTATGCCATTGAATACGACTTCTTCGACCCAACCCAGCTGCGCCACACACTCGAGACGAAGCTCGTGCGCAACCTCTTCTTCGCCGGCCAGGTGAATGGCACCACGGGCTATGAGGAGGCTGCCGGCCAGGGGCTGATTGCGGGTATCAACGCGCACCTGAAGTGCGTGGGCGGTGAGCCATTCACCCTGGGGCGCGATGAGGCTTATATTGGCGTGCTAATCGATGATTTGGTGACGAAAGGAGTGGATGAGCCCTACCGCATGTTCACCTCGCGTGCCGAATACCGCATCCTGCTCCGCCAGGACGACGCCGACATGCGCCTCACCGAGCGCGCCTACCGCCTGGGGCTTGCCACTGAGGAGAGATACCGGGCTATGACCTCAAAGCGCGAAAAACGCGATGAAATCGTGGATTTCGTGCGTAATTTCTCGGTGCGCACGGCACAAATCAACCCTCGCGTGCACGAGATAGGCATTGAGCCGCTGAGGCAGGGACTCAAACTCCGCGACTTGGTGCTGCGCCCGCAGCTCACCATTGCCTCGCTCGCCTCTATTATCACCCCTCTACACGAATTAATCGATGAAATCGACCCAGATCGCCGCGATGAAACCGTGGAGGCTGCCGAGATTCTAATCAAGTATGAGGGCTACATTGAGCGTGAGCGCGTGATTGCCGACAAAATCGCACGGCTCGAGAACATTCGTCTGCGCGGCCGCTTCGACTACAGCACCATCAATGCCATCTCCACCGAGGCACGCCAGAAGCTCGCCCGCATCGACCCCGAAACAGTGGCTCAGGCTTCGCGCATACCCGGCATTTCGCCAAGCGACATCAACATTCTGCTTCTGCTGCTGGGCCGGTAGCCAAATTCCTCGATGAAACGGCACTTCTCACGAATTGTTCCACGTGGAACACAGCCCAAACTCCTAATATCGACAATTTAATAACTTTCAAAAATATCTATCATGGAATTAGAAAAAGAGAACTTACTGAAGAGCGTGATTCGCGACATTCCCGATTTCCCGGTTAAGGGCATTCTCTTCCGCGACCTCACCACTGCATTCAAGAACCCTGCTGCTCTGCGCATCATGAGCGACGAGCTGAAGAGGCTCTATGCCGACAAGGGCATCACCAAGGTGGTGGGCATTGAGTCGCGCGGTTTCATCGCCGGCGCTATCCTCGCCCACGAGCTCAATGCCGGCTTCGTGCCAGTGCGCAAGCCCGGCAAACTGCCGGCCGACACCATCAAGCAGTCATACACCAAGGAATATGGGGTCGACACCATCGAGATTCACAGCGATGCAATCGATGAGAACGACGTGGTGGTGCTTCACGACGACCTCCTCGCAACCGGAGGCACAATGGCCGCCGCCTATGAGCTGGTAAAGTCGATGAACCCCAAGAAAATCTACATCAGCTTCCTGGTGGAGCTCTCCGACCTCAATGGCCGCGCAGTCTTCCCCGCCGATGTCGACGTGGATTCTCTTGTGACCTACTAACCACAACAATGAAATAATGCTGCCCGGCACGCGCCTCGTGGCGCAGCTGCGGCAATCCCAATAACTTGCCTATTGCAAAAACACTCTATGAAATGGAGCTTTGCAATAGGCAATTTGCAGAAACCAGCCGATGAATACGCGAGAAGACCTGAAAGAGAAGGTGAGTATGCTGCCGCACTCGCCCGGAGTGTATCTCTACTACGACAAGGAGGGCACCGTGATTTATGTGGGAAAAGCGAAGGACCTGCACCGCCGCGTGAGCAGCTACTTCAACCGCACGCACACGGTGGCACGCACCAACTTGCTCGTGCGCAACATCTGCGACATGCGCTACACCGTGGTGGGCAGCGAGGAGGACGCGCTGCACCTCGAGAACAGCCTCATCAAGCAATACAAGCCACGCTACAATGTGCTGCTCAAGGACGACAAGTCCTATCCCTGGATTTGCGTCACCAAGGAGCCTTACCCGCGCGTGTTCCTCACCCGCTCCACCCCCGACCGTGGCGGCAAATACTACGGGCCCTACTCCAACGTGCAGATTGCACGCACCGTGCTTGAGCTGCTCCGCGAAATCTACCCCATTCGCACCTGCCGGCACGTTATCACCGATGAAACCGTGGCACGCGGCCGCACGCGCATCTGCCTGCAATACCACATAAAGAATTGCCTTGGCTGCTGCGAGGGTCGCATCAGCAAGGACAACTACGGCCGTTTCATCGATGAAATAAGGCAGATTCTCAATGGCGACACCCAGCAGCTATGCGACTACCTCATGGAGGAGATGAACCGCCTCGCCTCAGAGCTGCGCTTCGAGGAGGCTCAGGTGGTGAAGGAGAAATACCTGCTCGTGGAGAAATACAAGGCCAAGTCGATTATCGTGAGCTCGCAGATTCACGACCTCGACGTGTATTCCGTTGCCAGCGACGACGACAGCTACTATGTGAACCACCTTCACGTCAACAAGGGCGCGATTGTGCAGTGCCTCACCCTTGAATACCGCAAGAAGCTCGATGAAACCGTGGAGGAGGTGCTCTCGCTCGCAATAGCCGAGATTAATGCAAAGTTTGCCCGCCGCGTGAAGGAAATTGTGGTGCCCACCCTGCCCGACTCCCACTTCGAGGGCGTGACGTTCACCATTCCGCAGCGTGGCGACAAGTGCAAGCTCCTCGACATATCGCTGCGCAACGCCAAGCAATTCATGCTCGACAAGCTGAAGCACGCCGAGAAGCTCAACCCCGAGCAGCGGGTGATGCGCACCCTCGCAACCATGCAGCGCGACTTCCGCCTCAACGAGCTGCCCCGGCACATTGAGTGCTTCGACAACTCCAACATTCAAGGCACGAATCCCGTGGCCTCGTGCGTGGTGTTCAAGAACGCCAAGCCCTCGAAGCGCGACTACCGCCACTTCAACATCAAGACGGTGGTGGGCCCCGATGATTTCGCCTCGATGAAGGAGGTGCTCACACGCCGCTACACGCGCTTGGTGGCCGAGGGTGAGCCTCTGCCCCAACTCGTGATAGTGGATGGCGGAAAAGGGCAGCTAAGCGCCGCTGTGGAGGCTTTCGACGCCATGGGGCTGCGCGGAAAAATTGCACTGGTGGGTATCGCAAAGCGATTAGAGGAAATCTACTTCCCCGGCGACTCGGTGCCGCTCTACATCGACAAGAACAGCGAGTCGCTGCGCGTGGTGCAGCACCTGCGCGACGAGGCTCACCGCTTCGGCATCACGCACCACCGCAACCGCCGCAGTAAGGGGCAGACACACTCGGCTCTCGACGACATACGCGGAATCGGAAATGTTTCACGTGAAACACTGCTGCGCCACTTCCGAAGCCTCAAGCGCGTGAAGGACGCAACAATCGATGAAATTGCCGCAGTGATGGGGCCGGCCAAAGCCAGGCTCATCTACGAGGCGCTCCATGCCGAAACTTCGATGAATGCGCAGCCCGGCAACGATTCCATCGAGGAAATCGGCAATGCTACCGGCAGTGACAACAGCAAAAATCAGTAAAAAAATAACAGTATTTGATTATGAAAATAGTAATTCAGCGCGTGAGTCGCGCACAAGTGAGTGTGGGTGGCGAATTAATCGCGAAAATCGGGCATGGACTCATGATTCTCGTTGGCGTGGTCGATGGCGACACCACCGACGATATGGAGTGGCTTGCCCAGAAAGCCGCCAATATGCGCATATTCAACGACGATGCCGGCGTGATGAACCGCTCGGTGGTCGACGTGGGTGGCGAGATTCTTGCCGTGAGCCAGTTCACGCTCGCAGCATCGACCAAGAAGGGCAACCGCCCCAGCTATATCCACGCCGCAGGCCATGAGCTCGCTGTGCCGCTCTACGACGCTTTCTGCGACCGCCTCTCCCACTACACCGGCCGCCCCACCATGAAGGGCATCTTCGGTGCCGACATGCAGGTGGAGCTGGTCAACGATGGCCCGGTCACGATTATTGTAGATTCGAAATTAAAAGTGTAAATTTGCAATCGTAAGATAAAACGCAACTCTATATGACAATTGATGAAGCTCAAAAAATCGTCGACGACTGGATCCACACCTACGGCGTGCGTTACTTCAGCGAACTCACCAACATGGCCGTCCTCACCGAGGAGGTGGGCGAGCTCGCCCGCGTCATGGCCCGCCGCTTCGGCGACCAGTCGTTCAAGAAGGGCGAGAACCCCGATGCCCTCCCCGAGGAACTGGCCGATGTGCTTTGGGTGCTAATTTGCATCGCCAACCAGACCGGCGTGAACCTCACCAAGGCTCTCGAGGCGAGTATAGCCAAAAAAACGCGCCGCGATGCCACACGGCACTTTGAAAACGCTAAATTGCAGCAGCAGCCCGGCAGTGCCCAAAATGACTGAAAAT
>CAMGFF010000145.1 GCA_946055125.1 uncultured Prevotellaceae bacterium
GTGATCATGTTGTTGTGCATCCAGTAGCGCACGGCATCGTGTCCGGAGTGAGCCACCGACTGGGCGATTTCGCACTCGTGGTGCGGGAACTGGAGATCCATGCCGCCGCCGTGAATGTCGAATACCTCGCCGAGGTATTTCTCGCTCATAGTGGAGCACTCGAGGTGCCAGCCGGGGAAGCCCTCGCTCCATGGCGACGGCCAGTGCATGATGTGCTCGGGCGCTGCCTTCTTCCAGAGGGCGAAGTCGGCGGGGTTGTGCTTCTCGCTTTGCCCGTCGAGCTCGCGGGTGGTGTTGAGGAGCTCGTCGATGTTTCGGCCCGAGAGCTTACCATAGTGGAAGTCGCGGTTATACTTAGGCACGTCGAAATACACCGAGCCCTCGCTCACATAGGCGTAGCCGGCATCGATGATAGCCTTCACATACTCAATTTGCTCGATGATGTGTCCCGAAGCGTGGGGCTCGATGCTTGGAGGCAGCACATTGAGGGCCTCCATGGCCTTGTGGTAGCGGTTGAGGTAGAATTGCACCACCTCCATAGGCTCGAGCTTCTCGAGGCGGGCTTTTTTGGCGATTTTGTCCTCGCCCTCATCGGCATCGTGCTCAAGGTGGCCAACGTCGGTGATGTTGCGCACATATCGCACCTTGTAGCCGAGGTGCCGGAGGTAGCGGAAGAGGATATCGAATGTGATTGCGGGTCGGGCATGGCCCAGGTGAGCGTCGCCATAGACGGTGGGGCCGCAGACATACATGCCTACCATTGGCTCGTGGAGCGGGGTGAACTGCTCTTTGCGGCGGGAGAGAGAGTTGTAGATATAAAGAGGATGTTTCATTTTAGTTAGGAGTTAGGAGTGAGGAGTTTTTAGTTATTTAGTTAGTTGTTTAGTTGTTGCCCATGAAGGGGATTACGGGCGGGGTGGTGCCGCTGGCACCGGGAATGCGGGGCTTTATTTCGCCAAAAGTTGCCTCATACTTGCGGATGTTGTCCTGGAGGGCAAACATGAGCTGCTTCACGTTTTCGGGAGTCATGATGATGCGGCTCTGCACCTTAGCCTGAGGAGTGCTTGGCGCGAGGCATATCATGTCGAGGAAAAACTCGGCCGGGCCGTGAGAAATCACGGCAAGATTGGCATATTTACCTTGAGCCACCTCGGGGGGTAGCTCAATCTTGATTTCTTTTTTTTCGGGTTGTGCCATAGTAGATAAGTATATAAAAAGATGATTTATTGTTTAGAGAAATCGTAGTAGCGGGTGGAGGGATAGATAACGTCGTTGACGTGGACCCGGAGCACTTTGCAGCTTTGCAGCTTCCACACGGCGCCAATGTAGAACGAGAGGTAGCACTTGCGCCAGAAGAAGGCCTGCTCTCCGAGCATGTCGTGGGAGAGGAATGCGTGGACGGTGTCGGCGTGCCAGGTGTCCTTATCCATGATAAGAGCAATGATGCGCTTTCCCTCGGTGAACTTCAGCTCGGTGGAGAAGTTGAGGTAGTTTCCGGTGCGCCAAGCGCTTCGGAGCCTCACGGAGTCCATCGCGATGCTGTCGGGGTGAGAGGAGAAACGGAGGGAGTCGGTGAACGCCGGTGTGTATCCTCGGGCCGAGATGTCGGCGAAAGAGCCTGTTGAGGTGAGCGCCGGCACATAATTGAGCATCATGCGCTGCCCCGGCTCGGCATCGAGGCTGCAACGGGCAGTGGTGCGGAGGTCGGTGCGGCTGTCGTCGCGCCCGAGGAGGGCGAATAGAGCGTGAGCATCGTCGTCGTAGCCCGAGAAAGTGACCATGTCGAAGCGGAAGTCGCCATATTCCCAAGGCGCATCGTCGTTGTTGCCGCAGGCCACGGCAGCTGCTGCGAGCGATGCAAGTAATATATAATGAAGAATAATTCTCATAATTGCGGGTAAATATTTTCAAACTACGACAGAGGCTGAAGGTGGAGCGATGATTTGCCCGTCGTTCATGTGGATAGTACGGTCGGTGTCGGCAGCGAGGCTCTCATCGTGGGTGACGATGACGAAAGTTTGCTGCATCTCGTCGCGGAGGTTGAAGAAGAGACGGTGAAGCTCTTGGCGGTTGTGGGAGTCGAGGCTTCCCGAAGGCTCATCGGCGAGAATCACCGAGGGGTTGTTGATGAGTGCGCGGGCCACGGCGGCACGCTGGCGCTCACCGCCCGAGAGCTGAGAGGGCTTGTTGTCGGCACGGTCGGCGAGGCCGAGGAAACCGAGGAGCTCCAAGGCACGCTTTGAGGCATCGCTCTGGCGCATGCCTCCAATCATAGCCGGCAAAGCCACATTCTCGACAGTGGAGAACTCGGGGAGCAACTGGTGAAACTGAAAGACGAAGCCGATGTGGCGGTTGCGGAATCGCGAGAGCTCTCGGCTGCCAAGCCGCAGCACGTCGGTTCCATCGTAGCGCACCGAGCCCGAGTCGGGGCGGTCGAGGGTTCCGAGAATCTGGAGCAGGGTAGTCTTGCCTGCTCCACTGGGACCCACAATCGACACAATCTCGCCCTTGCCGATAGAGAGGCTCACGTCGCGAAGGACGTGGAGTTTCCCATAGAACTTATTAATACTTTCAATTTCAATCATTTGCGCAATAAATTTAAGTGGCGAGAGAGCCTTGAAACACACCCACCCACTATTAAAAAGCGAATTTACAAAGAATTTTTGGAATAATCGCAATTTTTGGAGGATTTTTTGGAGATGGAGGTGAGATGGAGGTGATTTGGGATGAAAAAATGAGAAAAAAAGAAGTGAAAACTTGTGGGAGTGGCTGAAAATGTGTAACTTTGCGCCGCTTTAGCGCACGCTGCGGTGTGGGCGAGGCAAATCTTGAATATTTCACTCAACTGAGAGGAGGTTGTGGTAAACTACTGACAGATAAAGAATAACGACAACATATCAACACGACACACCCAAGCGGCTTGCGCTCACCCTGCGTGCCGCCGGAGAGCGCCGAGGCAAGGATTGCCGGGCGTGGGGAGGTGATGTGCGTGCACAACCCAAGCCACCAAAGGAAAAAATGTGGTAGAGCCGGCCGACCGACAAGGAGGCTGCGACTACGCAGGGTGAGAAACAATCACAACAAGAAATTTTTATAAACAACAATACAAAAACAAATAATAGAATTATGATTATCGTACAAGTTAAGGAAGGCGAGAATATCGAAAGAGCACTGAAGAAGTTCAAGAGAAAATTTGAGAAAACAGGCGTGGTGAAAGAGCTCCGCTCGCGCCAAGCATTTGAGAAACCGTCGGTTACCAACCGCAAGAAGATGATGAAGGCTGTGTATGTGCAGCAGCTCCGTCGCAACGAGGAATAATTTTCTCGCCAAATAATTTGGAAAACTGAAATCTTTGCACTAAATTCGTAGCAAGAAAACGCAAAGAAACTTGCTACACTATGATAATCGAAGATTTCATAACATATTTACGGTATGAGTTGAATCTTTCAGCTTATACCGTTTTGTGTTATAAGGCCGACCTCGGTCAGCTTGTGGAATTTCTTTGCGGAGGCGATGAGGCGGCTTTTGACGCGGCGAGCGTGACACCGGCCGACGTGCGGGCGTGGATGGCATGGCTTGCCGGGCGCGGAGTGGGGCACCGCAGCGTGCGCCGCAAGGTGCAGGCCGTGCGAGCCCTCTACAAGTACATGATGAAGCAGGACAAGGCGGCCGAGAACCCCGCTGCCGACGTGGAGCTGGCGCGAGTGCGCCGCAGGCTGCCACAGGTGGTGCGGGAGGAGAACATCAACGCTCTGCTCGATGAAGAGACCGACTGCACCGACTTCACCGCCGTGCGCGACAAGCTCATGCTCATGATGCTCTACGACACCGGCATGCGCCGCGCCGAGCTCATAGGCCTGCTCGACGCAAACGTGGGCCGCGATGAGCTGAAGGTGCTGGGAAAGCGCAACAAGGAGCGCGTTATCCCCTTCGGCAGCGAGCTGCGCGAGTGGATAGGCCGCTACCGCGAGCTGCGCGACGGCATCGGAGCCACATCGGGCGAGGGCTACTTCTTCACCCGGCCGGGAGGCGGGCCGATCTATCCCATGCTCGTGGAGCGCGTGGTGCACCGCGAGCTCGACCGCGTGGGAGGGTCGCAGCAGCGCAGCCCACACGTGCTTCGCCACACCTTTGCCACGGCAATGCTCAATGGCGGGGCCCAGCTCAACAGCGTGAAAGAACTACTCGGACACAGCACACTTGCGGCAACGCAAATGTATACACACATAACACTTGGAGATCTGAAATCTAATTACGAACTCGCCCACCCAAGGGCATTAAAGAAAGGACAAAATTATGGAAGTTAGAATTAAGGACATTCATTTCGACGCAACATCGAAGCTGGAGGAGTTTATCAACAAGAAAGCACAGAAGCTCGCGCGTCGTCACGAGGAAGTCACCGAGATGGACGTGACCCTCAAGGTGGTGAAACCTGAGACTTCGAACAACAAAGAGGCAGCAGTGAAACTCACAATACCCCAGAAGGAGGCACTCTACGCCTCGAAGATTGCCGACACCTTTGAGGAGGCCATCGACCTGTGCCTCGATGCCCTGTCGCACCAGCTCGACAAGTCCGGCAAGGAGAAATAAAGCCACAGCACGCTGAAGGAACGATGAGGCTGCGCCCGCACAGTGGGGCGCAGCCTCTTTTTTGCATGAGGGAGTGCCGCATAACTGTAAGCATCCAAAATATGCCGGGGGTGCTGAAGCCCATGCGCCGGCGGAGGCGGCAAGCGTGTCGAGGGTACGCGATTATGGTTAGCCCCACACAGCCCATGTCGTAGATATAGGTTGTGTGGGGTAGCGATAAACACAAGCAATAGCGTGTCGCAAATAGGCGATTATTCGCCCCGCCCGGCCGATTTCGGATGCTTACCCATAACCATGCATTATGCCAGCCCCGGGTGGTGGCGCATTGTGTGTGGCGAGCTTTTCACGTTAGTGGAGCGGTGGGCTGGCGTGGCCTATCTATTCGGAGGCTTACACTGCTATAAAACCATGAATTATTGACAAGGAGAAATAATTTATTGAAAAACGATAAAAAATCTTTGCAGAACGGAAAAATTTGCTTACCTTTGCATATCGTTTAACAATAAATATTTATCGTAATATGAAAAATGAATCGAAATCGCTAAGAAGGATGATTATGGCGTGCGTCACGCTATGTGCGCTATTTGTGGCTTTTATCAGTTATCAGTCGTGGGGAACCATAGAATATGTTGCCGGCAACGTTCCCGCCGACATGGCCGACGTGCAATGGCTGCGTGTGACACTTGTGGTGGTGCGCTATGCACTTGCGCTTGCGCTTGTTGTGACCCTGCTTGTGTTTCTCGCAAAAATATGGCGAGGCGCGGCAGCCGGCAAGCTATTTATCAAAGGCAATCACCGCTGGCTTTATGCAATGTCGGCACTCTATTTTATCTATTCTCTTGTTGATGGTAACGCCGGTAAGATAGTGTACCACGGCCTGCGCCAATTGGAAATCTACATCAACGAGTATATGCTAATCACCTGCCTGGTGCTGACGGTGCTTGCTCAGCTTTATGCGATAGCCGTGGAGGTGAGTGAAGAACAAGAACTTACAATCTAAAAAAGCAAGAAACAACAATGGCTATAATCGTAAATCTCGATGTGATGATGGCTCGGCGCAAGATTACACTCGGTGAGCTTGCCGCCCGCATAGGCATCACACAGGCCAACCTCTCTATATTGAAAACCGGAAAGGCCAAGGCCATACGCTTCAGCACCCTCAACGCTATCTGCACAGTGCTTCAATGCCAGCCTGCCGATATTCTTGAATTCCGACAGGAGTAACCGCGCCAAACGTGATGCGTACGTGCTATATCAGCAGCGCGGCGATGTGACTGGCGCTGCTGTGAGTATGGGCATGGAAGTGGAGGGGGCGACAGGTGGCGGCATGTGGGATTTCGCTATATAATCAAGGTGGAGGAGGGGTTTTCTCAGGAAAAAATGATTTTTTTGAGGAAAAAATGAAAAAAAAGTCGCAATTTCTTTGGTGTTATAAAAATTATGCTTAACTTTGCACCGCTTTAAGCCAGTAAGCCTTGGTTGAATGGTTAAGAGCAGATGCCTCTTTAGCTCAGTTGGCCAGAGCACGTGATTTGTAATCTCGGGGTCGTT
>CAMGFF010000146.1 GCA_946055125.1 uncultured Prevotellaceae bacterium
CCTTTTTCCTCGGCTGCATCCAGGCTGTTCTTCAGGTCACGGTAGTTCTTCAGGCTGTCCTCGTATTCCCTCAGTTCGGTGGGGGTGAATCGTGCAATCTCGGCAACCTGAAAGAGGCGGTCGAAAATCTTGTCGCGAAGCGCTGCGGGACGCGCGGTGAGCGTGGCGAGGTTCTTCAGGGCATATAGCCACTTGTCGTAGAGCGAGACGAGCTCATCTTCGTTCTTGCTGAACTTTGTCACCTCAACATATATGAACTCCAGCTTGTTGTAGAACACCAGGTTGGTTGCGGTGTCGCACAGCTGTACATGGTGGCTTATCTCGTTGCCGTCGAAAGCCGCCTCTTTCATGTCGTAGTTGACCAGGGCAATGGAATATATGGGGTTGAGCCGGTAGTCCCAGGCTCCCACCTTGGGGGCCTGCTCACGAATGGGGAATGTGGAATAAAACAGCGTGCGGTCCTTCAGGTACTTCTGGGAGGCGTTCTGCATCTCCACAATGAATTTCTCGCCATCAACGCTCTCGCAGTATACGTCGAAGATCGCCTTCCGCTCGGTGAACAGGTCGCCCACATGCTCGGAGTTGTTGTATTTCAGGTCCTTGACGACCTTGTGCCCGTCAAACAGGCTGTTGAGGAAGTTGATCAGCAGATCCTTGTTTGGGGCCGTTCCGAAAATTCGCTTGAACCCGAAGTCGGTTAGCAAACTGATGTATCTGTCTTCTGTCGCTGCCATGGCTACGTCTTTAGTTTATTCTGTGCAAATTTACATAAAAACCCCGAATTATAAGCCAGTCGAGCTAAAGAAATCAAATTTCTTTAGAGGAAAGGTGAAGGAGCCGTGATTTGCAGCCTCTCGCCTGTGACAGGGTGAGTGACCTCGAGCCACTCGGCGTGGAGATACATGCGCTTGGCGGAGTGTGTCTTAGGGGTGTTGTTATAGAGGCGGTCGCCCAGAATAGGCACGCCGATACCCTGAGGATGGGCACAGTGCACCCTTAGCTGGTGGGTGCGCCCCGTGAGCGGCCACAGTACCACGCGGCATCCTTCTCCCCACTCTCCATTGAAAAGTTTCTCCACTCTCCACTCGGTGATGGCAGGTTTGCCGTGGGTGAAATCGACCATTTGCTGTGGGCGGTGCTCCACATCGGGGCGCATTGGGAGGCTCACGGTGCCGCCACAGGCTGAGGGGCGGCCGTCGAGCAGTGCCACATACCGCTTTGCCGTGCCGCGCAGCTCAAATTGCCGCTGCAAGGCACGCTGCACCACCACAGTCTTGGCAAAGAGCACCACGCCCGAGGTGTCCTGGTCGAGTCGATGCACCACCAGAGCCACTCCGCCGGTGGCCGCCTCTACGAGCTGCTGCAGCGAGGTGGCATCGAGCTTTCCCGGCACGGTGAGCATACCGGCGGGCTTGTTCACGGCAATCATGAAGTCGTCGTTGTAGAGAATGTCGAGAGGCTGCGCGATAGCCGCCACCGGCTCAGGCTCCACCTCCAAGCCTTGCAGCATGAAAGAGAGAATGGGCAGGCACTTGCTGCGGCACGCCGGGTAGAAATGTCCGGCGATGCGCACCTCGCCCTGTGGCGATGCGCCATGCCAGAACTCGGCCATTGCCACCGGCATCAGGCCATTGGCAAAGGCGTATTGCAGGAGTTTGGGCGCGGCACACTCCCCTGCGCCGCCCGGTGGCAGCTGCTGCGGAGTATCGGCAAAAATCTCGGTGAGGGTGCGCCGCTCGCCACGGGCATTGAGCATAACGAAATGGTCGAATATAGCACGTTGCAGTGTGGCCGACTGCTGCTTGCGCTCCTCGCGCAAGGAGGCTATCTCGCGGCGTGTGGCGGCAAGAGCCTCCTCGGCAGCGGCAATTGCCGCGTTGTGGCGCTCCTTGATGCGCCGCAGCTCGGCTTTCATCCACTGGCTCTCGCGGGTGAGGGCTGCCTCATCGGCATTGCCACGGCGGCGTGCCTCGTCGCGGTGTTCCTTGGCCTCGGCCATAGCCATGCGGTGAGCCTTGGTGGCTGCCTCGGCATCGCGGCGTGCCTTCTCGGCGCGGCGACATAGCTCTTGGTATTCCTCCGATTGCTCAATGGCGGCTATGCGGTGGTTGATGGCGCTGACGAGAGACTCACCTTGGCGGAAGAAGTCGCCAGGCCGCAGCATGTCGAATACCGGTGGCACAAAGCCCGCCTGCAGGTTGCTGCCACACAGGTTGCCCGAGAATGCGGCAAGAAATCCCAGCCGGCCATTGCGGCAGCGCACCACCAGCACGCCCAGCATTTTGCCGCCACGCAGCTCCTCGTCCCACTCGGGGTGAGAGGCAATGTGCGCAAGCAGCCGCTGCTGCGCCAGCACAGCCAGTGGGTGAGGGCGGTAGTGGAAAGGATTGGTGAAAAGCCGTGGCGGCTCTATGTCCGCAGCCTCCTCACCAAATATGTGCAAAACATCATCGGTGCTCATCGTGCGTGGCTATTGCAAGGAGCGACTGCGCCACGTGTCGTCGATTTCTGGCGATGCAATCACTGTGGGTGTCTGCGGCTTGCGGTTTTTAGCCGACTGGCGGCTCACGCTGGTAATTATGAAGTCGCTCAGGTCGCCCAGTGTCACGTTGCCACCGCTTTGCTGGAGCTTGAGAAGGAGATAGTAGGTGAACATTCCGTGTCGCTTTGCGGTGAAAGGATAGGCGGTCTCGTCGCCGGTGGCGGCGGTGATTGCCACCACGTTGCCGCTCGGCTCGTCGTCGCGGGGCTTGATTACGGTGCCACGAGCCGACTCAAGCATACCCTCGCCACGCAGCGAGCCACTGAAGCAGGCATCGAGCAGCACGGTCACTGAGCGCGCGCCCAGGCCACTCAGCTCGGCATAGAGCTTCTCGATGGGGTAGCTGGTGTTGAACTGGTTGGCGCGAGAATCCACGGGTAGCAAATAGGCATTGCGGCTCGATACGCTCGGCACGCCATGGCCGGCATAGTAGAAGATAACCGAAATGTCGCCCTTATAGACACCGGCAATGGTCTTGATGTCGTCGATGGCATCGAGCAAGTCGGCATAGGTGGCATTGGTGTATAGGCGCACGTTGTCGTCGGGGAGTCCCAGCGTCACGCGGCAGTATTTGGCAAAAGTCTCGGCATCGCGTCGGGCGAAAGTCACGGGAGCCACATATTTGTAGTCTTCATTACCCACGACCACGGCAAAGGTGTTGTCGTGAGCTGCGGTAGCCCGAGGCAGGTTCACATCCACCGGGTCGAGGTTCTCCTCTACCGAAGCGGGCTGCACCTTGGGCTGCGGTGCTGTGGCTGCGGTGAGCGAGCACCAGGCAGTGGAGAGCGCGGCGGTGTAATCGTTGGTGAGCGCACGCATGGCGGCAAAGTCGCACAGAGCGGTGAGGTCGGTCGTGCTAAATGCCGGGGTCTTCACCTTGTTTTTCAGGTTGAACGGCTCGGAGGAGCCTTGGGCGTAGGCATTCAGTGTCATTGTTAGCGAAGTTGCGCCACCCGATGTGGCTGTAGCCACGTCGGCCATTACAATCACCTGAGCGCCGCTCTGAGCCACCACATCGGCCTCGTCGGCGGCAGGAGCCTGCTTGCGGCAACGCTCAAAATCCAGCACCTTGAATCCGCGCTTGGCGAGGCGTGATGCAAGGCACTCGGTGGCAGAGCGCATCAGAGGGTCGGCAGTGAGGGCTCGTTGCCACGAAGAGTAGCGCGTGTTGTGCTCAATATCGGGCAGCACCATCACCGAGGGCTTTGCGTTGTCGGCCACCATTGCCGGCTGAGGCGCGGGCGATGGCTGAGAGCCGTAGGTGGGGAGCTTGCTTGTGTCAATGTCGCGCTGCAAGGCCTTGAAGCTGATTGCCACCTCCACAGTGGTGCTAAATTGCCCATTGGAGAGCTTCTGCACTTTAGGCTTCTCGGTGAGCACGCGGGCAAACACGCTGTATCGACCCTCGCGGTAGAGTCGCTCGAAGTAGCCGGGCTTGAGCTCACGCGCATTCTCGGCAAGCAGGGGCTTGCCACCGTTCACGCCCTCAATACCCTCAAAGAGATAGGCATCGAGAGCACTCATTGCGGCATTCTCGGCAGCTTTCTTCTTATCGGCCGAGTGCCCCGACGAGCGCACCACAAATGCTGAGCTGCGGTTCTCCACCAGCACGGCATCGTGCTCAAAATCGGCATGCTGACCAAGAGCCACCAGGGCAACGACAGCCATCAATGCTACAAATGCAAGTTTTCTCATCATTTCCCCTGATATTATATTGCGACTTAGAAAATGGAATTATCCACCTTGGTGATGACAGAGAGCGTCTTTCCCTCGTTGATGGCAGCCTGAATTGCCTTGCCATTCTTGGTGACCTTGCACAGCGATATGTCGCCGGCCTCCACAGCCTCGACCTTCACCTCGCCAATCACCTTGTTGATTTTGCGCCCGGCAATCTCACGCACCTCGCGCACGTCGAATTTCTGGCCCTTGGTCATGCCAAGGTCGGAGCCAAGGTCGATATACACTTTCTTGGCCTCGTTCTTCTTAGCCTCGGCAACCTCAAGAATGGCGCCCTCCACGGGGAAATAGGTGTTCACGAAGTCGTCGAGATTGAGAGCGGCATATTTCACGGCCTCCGAGCGTGCGTCGTCGGCCGTGGAGTGGCTGGAGAGAAAGCTCGACGAGGATTCGCGGGTGTCGTTGCAAATCACCTCACCATCGGCCACGCTGAACAGCTTAATCTGGAATGTGGCCTTGGCGGTGTACCAGGTGGATTTCTCGGAGCTCTTCTTAGTGGCGGTGAGCGATGCCAAGTGCCCGGTCATGATATATTTAGCTCCAAGCGTCTTTATCGACTCGATTAGGGCATTCTCCTCGTTGATTGCGCTTTCCTGCATGCGTCGCTTAATCTCGGCACGCACCAGCTCGTCGTTGTTCACATCCACTATTTTCAGCCTGCCCATCTTGTTGATGCCATCGACCACGGTGTTGCGCAGCATCTCGGCGTAGTTGCTGCCCACGCTCGATGAGTAGCTGAAATCATACACACACAGCACATCTTTCTTAGCCTGCGCCATGACCACCACGGCACAGAGCACGGAGATAAACGACAAAACGACTCTTTTCATACACAATGACTTTATGTGAATTGTTGGGGGAAAATTTTGTTTTTTAATTATTTTTCGCAAATATAATGTTTTTCACTTAACTTTCCAAATGATTTCCTCATTTTTAGCCCTCTTTCTATGATGCCGATTAATCGTGAGAGCCGGCAGTGATTGCCGGGGGAAAGGAAAAGGCCCGTCGCCTTTGTGTGGGGGCGACGGGCCTTGGTGTTATTGCTCGCGTGCCGGGGACTGAGCCCTGCACGGTGTGTGCAATGAGAGATTAGAGCTGCGGGCCGGCTGCTACGAGAGCCTTGCCTGCCTCGTTGGTGGTGTACTTGGTGAAGTTCTTGATGAAGCGCTGTGCAAGATCCTGAGCCTTCACGTTCCAGTCCTCAGCGTTGGCGTAGGTGTCGCGCGGGTCGAGGATGTTGGTGTCAACACCGGGGAGCTCAGTGGGCACCTCGAAGTTGAAGTAAGGAATGGTCTTGGTGGGAGCGGTGAGGATAGCGCCGTCGAGGATAGCGTCGATGATACCACGAGTGTCCTTGATAGAGATGCGCTTGCCGGTTCCGTTCCAGCCGGTGTTCACCAGGTAGGCCTTGGCGCCCGACTTCTCCATGCGCTTAACGAGCTCCTCGGCATACTTAGTGGGGTGGAGCTCAAGGAATGCAGCGCCGAAGCAAGCCGAGAAAGTGGGGGTAGGCTCAGTGATACCGCGCTCGGTTCCTGCGAGTTTTGCAGTGAAGCCCGAGAGGAAGTAGTACTTAGTCTGCTCGGCGTTGAGGATAGATACGGGAGGAAGCACGCCAAATGCGTCGGCCGACAGGAAGATCACGTTCTTGGCAGCGGGAGCCTTCGAGATGGGCTTCACGATGTTGTTGATGTGATAGATCGGGTAGGAAACGCGGGTGTTCTCGGTCACGCTCTTGTCGTCGAAGTCGATCTTGCCGTTCTCATCTACAGTAACGTTCTCGAGGAGTGCGTCGCGCTTGATAGCGTTGTAGATATCGGGCTCGCTCTCCTTGTCGAGGTTGATAACC
>CAMGFF010000147.1 GCA_946055125.1 uncultured Prevotellaceae bacterium
CCGAGTCGTCGCCGATGAGACCGAGCGATGCACGCACCTTCAAGTCGCTTAACCAATCCTTAGTGCCCTCCATGAATTTCTCCTTGGAGATGCGCCAAGCCACCGAACCCGAGGGGAAGAACGCCCAGCGCTTGCCCGATGTGTTACCCGAGAACTTGTAGGAGCCATCGTAGCGGCCCGAGAACTCGGCGTAGTACTTCTGGTCGTAGTTATAGTTGGCGCGGAACACATAGCCCATCTGGCGGGAGCGGTTGCTCCATCCACCGAGGTCGCTCATAGTTCCGTAGCTAAGTTCGGGGAGCTCGGCGAAGCTGAGGTCCTTGGCATAGGCCGAGTGACCGTTGCTGCGATACTCGCGACCCTCCATGAGGACGAGAGCCGACACATTGTGCACCTCATTGAAAGTGTTGTCGTAGTTGATTTGTGCATTGCCGAGGAACTGCTGGCCATAGGTGGAACCCTCGCCCACGAGAATAGAAGAACCCTTCTCGCCAAGCACCTTGGTGAATGTGCCCGAAGCCTTGCTATACTCCATCACATAGAATGGGGTATCGAGGTTCTTGTTGCGTGAATTGGTGTAGTCGTAGGCACCTGTAATCTTGGCTGACAGACCCTTCACCCAAGGCACATCAAACTGGAGCGAGATGTTGGAGCGAAGCTCAAGCGAGTTGGCCTTCTTCCAGCCCGATTCGTAGATAGCTGCGAGTGGGCTGTTGGGGGTCGACATGTTGTTCGAAGTGATACCGGTGTAGATGCCGTCGATTTGCGGAGCAAGATAGGGGTGCATACCTATAGTCTGCTTTGCGATCGACATGTAGCCTGCCTCGTAGGAACCGTTGTCGGCACCACCCGAGTCGTAACCCGGCTGACGGCGGTCGCTCACGAATCCCGAAGCACCCATTGTGAGAGTCCAGTATTTTGCAATCTTCGAGTCGAGGTTGAAGCGCATAGAGTAGCGGTTATACTCGAAGTTGTCGATGTTACCCTGCTGGTTGAGGTAGCCCACCGAAGCATAGTAGTTGTGGTTCTCAGTACCGCCCTGCATAGAGAGGGTGTGCTTGTGAGTGAGACCTGTTCCGAACACCTTGCCGATGTAGTCGTAGTTGTCGAAACCATCGGAGGGGTCGCCATTGGCAACGAGGTCGAACATCTCCTTGCCATACTTAGGCACATACTGAGAGCGGTCGGTGATAGTACCGTTGGCCATCTGGTCCATCATTTCGGCCATGTTGTAGTAGTTCATAAATTCAAGACCATTCATGAACTTGGGGAAGTTGGCATTGACCGAAGCACCCACAGAGCCGTCGTAGGTCACCTTGGGGGCACCCTTTCCACCGCGCTTGGTGGTGACGATAATCACACCGCCGGCAGCGTTAAGACCATATACGGCAGTAGCGGCAGCATCCTTGAGGACAGAGAGGCTCTCGATGTCGTTGGGGTCGATTTCGTCGATAGAGCGAGGCACACCATCCACGATGTAGGTGACAGCCTTCACCGAGCCACGGATGCGGATAGAAGCCTGGTCAACGCCCGGCTCACCCGAAGTCTGGATAGAAGAAAGACCTGCGACCTTACCTGCGAGCATCTGGGTGAGCTGCGTGGTAGGAGCCACGGTTAGCTCCTCGCCCTTGATAGCCGATACAGAACCTGTCAAAGACGATTTTTTCTGCTTGCCATAACCGACGACGATAACCTCGTCGAGGTTGGCGGCATTCTGCTTGAGGACGATGTCGATAACCGAAGAGTTGCCGACCTTTACTTTTTGGGTGTCCATACCCACGAAGGAGAATACGAGTGCCTGACCCTTTCGGGCATTCACAGAGTAGTGACCATCGATATCGGTGGTAGAACCCACCTTGGTTCCTTCGACCATGATGGTAGCACCAATAAGAGGCTCTCCTTGTTCGTCGGTTACGGTACCCACAATCTTCTGCGCAAAGCCGAGAGCCGGCAGAGCGAGGAGGAACATCATCGCCACA
This sequence comes from uncultured Prevotellaceae bacterium, assembly GCA_946055125.1. Lineage (GTDB taxonomy): Bacteria > Bacteroidota > Bacteroidia > Bacteroidales > Muribaculaceae > CALZFJ01. The sequence goes on from CAMGFF010000147.1 coordinate 1,980, forward strand.
GAGATGCGGCGTAGAATGCCCATGTGATTAGATTTTGAGTTAAACTCCATAGAACGAAATGTTGAATAATTAATTGAAAAATGAAATATTTGTGTATTAAAGATTTAGAATAAAAATAGCCTTGACAAACCGAAAAATAAAAGCAAGCAGCCGGGAGAAGCCGGAGGGCACGCCCGGCTGCACAGATAATATGATTAAGCGAGAGATTCGAGAATCTGCCAGCACTGGAAGAGTCCGCGCGGCACATGGAAACAGCCTTTCCACTTGCCGCCCTTGCCCTCGAGGAGCACCTCGCCCCGGCGGTTGAGGTAGCCGAACCACTCGGGGTACTCGGTGTCCTTGAAGTGCGACCAAGTGTAGTCGTGCACGCGGTTGAACCACTCGAGGCAACGCTCGTCGCCAGTGAGCTGGTAGCCCTTGATCATTGAGATGAGCGTCTCGATGTGAACCCACCAAAGCTTCTGGTCCCACTCCAGCTCCTGGGTGGGGTGGCCGTGGAGGTCCATGAAGTAGAAAATACCGCCAAACTCCTTGTCCCAGCCATACTCGGCCATTCGGATAGCAGTGTCCTTGGCTTTAGCGATAAGCTCGGGGCGGTTGAGGCGCTTTCCGAGGTCCATGATGAACCACATAGCCTCGATAGCGTGTCCAGGGTTCATGTGACGGCCGTCCATGCAATCGACGAGAGAGCCATCGGCAGCCACATTCTCCACCACGAGTCCACCAAGCTCGGGGCGCAGGAACACGTCCATCACCTCGTGAATGCAGGTTTCGATAGTGCTCTGGAGGAAATCGGGGTCGAGGAGCGGCTCAATCTCGAGGGCGAGGTTGCAGAGAATCATTGGGAGGGCGAAATTCTTGAGGTTTCGGGTTCCCGGGTGAGCCTTGCACCACTTTCCCTTGGGGTTGTCGACCTTAGAGAGGATGATGTCGAAAGTGCGCTTGGCGATGTCGGCATACTCCTTGTTGCCTGTGGCGATGCTGAGCTGGCCGAAAGCCATAGTAGCGAAAGTGTAGGAGAAGATGTTGTAGGGCTCCACAAGAGGCTGCCCCTCGCGGGTGAGGGAGAAGTACCAGTTGAAATTGCCGTCGTGGCCATGTTTTTTGAGGAACTCGGCGCCCTGAATAGCTGCGTCGAGCCACTCCTGACGCTTCTCCACCTTGTTGTAGAGCATAGAGAACATCCACACCTCGCGGCCCTGGAGCCAGATGAACTTATCGGTGTCGTAAACGTCGCCTTTACGGTCGAGACAGGTGAAAAAACCGCCAAATTCCTTATCTTGCGATTTTTCGAGCCAGAAAGGGAGCACAGAGTCGAGAAGCTCGCTCTTGTATTGCTCGGCTAATTTTTTGAAATCAGTCATATTATTATATGGTTTATTAGTGAATTAACTCTTGATTCTTTCATTTGGGAGGTCGCATTATTTATTGCGGGTCCAGTATTGCTCGATTTCCTCGAGCGACTTTCCGGTGGTTTCGGGCACGAGTCGCCACATTATGAGAATGTAGGGGACGCACATTGCGGCGAAGAGGAGGAAAGTGCCGGTGGGGGAGAGGTTCTCAAGGAGCCAGGGAGTGAGCTGCCCGATGAGGTAGGTTCCAATCCACAGGGCGAGGCCGGCGATGCTCATGGCCACGCCGCGCACCTTCACGGGGTACATCTCGCTGAGGATAACCCATACGACAGCGCATATAGAGAGGGCGCAGCAGAAGATGTAGGCGAGGAAGAAAGTGAGGAGGAAGATGCTTGATATGCCCATTGAGGCACCGAAGGAGAAATAGAAAGCGATGAGCAGGAGCGAGACAATCATTCCGCTCACGCCCCAGTAGATGAGCTGCTTGCGACCCACCTTGTCGATGATGGCGAGAGCGAGGACGGTGGTGAGGGTGTTGACGAGGCCAATCATCACCTGGTAGAGGAGCGAGTCGCCGCCGCTGAGGCCGGAGTTCTCGAAGATGGTGGGGCCATAGTAGAGCACTGCATTCACGCCCATAAACTGGCCGAGGATAGCGATAGCCACGCCAATGATGAGGGCCTTGAAGATTCCCGGGGAGAAGAGGAGGCGCCAGTTGCCGCTCTCTTGGCTACCCGAGCTGACGCTCTGCGAGGCCTTAACCTGCATCTCCACGTCGGCAGGGATGAGATAAACGCGCTTGAAAGTGGCGCGTGCCGTTGAGAGGTCGCCCTTGAGAATGAGCCAGCGGGGGCTCTCGGGAATCATGAAGATGACGGCGAAGAAGATGAGGGCGGGGAGAGTTTCCATGCCCAGCATACCGCGCCACACCTCGCTCACGAGGAGCTTATCGGCCCAGCCGGTGAGCTGTGCGCCGCTCTGGGAGTAGTTGAGCAGGGCGAAATTCACGAGGTAGGCACCGAGGAAACCCACGGTGATAGCGAGCTGGTAGCACGACACGAGGCGGCCGCGATACTCGGCCACGGCGAGTTCGCTGATATATAGCGGACAGATGATAGAAGCGATGCCAATGCCCACACCGCCAATGATGCGGTAGGCCACCAGCTCATTGAGCGAGCCGCTCACTGCGCAGCCGGCAGCCGAGATTGTGAAAAGCAGGGCTGCGATAATCATGGAGCGCTTGCGGCCGATGGTGTCGCCAAGGTATCCTGCCACGAGCACACCGGCGATAGAGCCGATGAGAGCGCAGCCCACATACCAGCCCTGGGCGATGGTGTCGAGGCCAAACTGGCTTGCCACCATTCCAATGGTGCCCGAGATCACGGCGGTGTCGTAGCCAAAGAGGAAACCACCAATAGCAGCAACCACCGAGAGGAAGATGAGATAAGCGAAATTATACTGTTTCATGATGATGCGAGGGCTTTTAGATTCCGAAATACTCCTTGTAGCGGTCGTAGAGGTGACCGGCCTGCAAATAGGCCGACTGCGGGCTGAGGAAGTGGCTGAACTCGAAGGTGATGGCCTTGTCGTAGCCGGCACGCTTTGCGGCCTCGAGCTTTAGGCGGAGCTTGTCGAACTTGATGGGGAGGAACTTAATGGGCATGTCGCGGTCGAAAGTCTCGGCATTGGTCCAGCACTTCATTCCATACTTGTCGGCGAGGCGCTTATTGACCTCGAAGAAAGCGTCGAGCTCATCGTAGTCGATATGGCCGTCCTGGAAAGCGCAGGCATCGACCACGTCGTGGATTCCGTCGAAGATTTCGTCCCATTCCTTCTCGTGCTGCTGCACGCTCACGGCATCCTCCTTCGAGAGCTTGCTGCCGCTTGCCATGACGGCCTTCTTGCCGTCGATCCAAGGCGAGATGAAAGTGGGCAGGCCGCCCGACACGTCCTTGCACTGCTTGCCCATAGCGTGGAAAGCGCTGATGGCGCCCTTGGTGGCACGGCTGATCTCACCACTGATATACCAGCCCTGGAAGCTCTTGTGGCGGCTGCCATAGTTTTTCCACACCTCGTCGATTACGTACTTGTTGTCCTCGATTTCCCAGGAGAGGTCGCCGGTGTCCCAGTATCGGCCGGAGTCGTAGAGGCCGAAGTAGAATTTCATTCCATATTTGTCGGCCAGTGTGAGGAACATCTCGAGGAGGTCCTGCGAGGGGCGGTAGCAGCCCTTGCCGATGAGGTAGGGCGAATTGAAAGTGATAAACTTGCGGTAACCGGAGCGAATCATAATCACGGTGTCGATGCCGATGGCCTTCATGTGGCGGAAGTCGGCGTCCCACTCCTTCACGCCCCAGTTTTGGTGAGGAATGTCGTGGGATATTTCATCGAGGAAAGTACCGGTGATGGGGAGGGCATTTTTCTTATCCACGAGCCAGAAATTGTCGGCGGCAACGGCAGCTTCGGCCATCTGCTCGTCGGAGGCTGAGGCTGCATTTCGGTTGCAGCCCATAAGAGCCGGGGCAGCAGTAGCAGCGGCTCCGATAATGGCAAGGTCTTTTAAGAATTTTCTACGGTCGGTCATAACTGTTATGATGAGTTTTAATGATAAAATTGCTGATTTTTAGGAGTGCATAGAAACAAGGAGCCGCTACTCCCACCATCCGGGAGCCACCAATGAATATAGACTCCCGGAGCCGGTTTCGCTTTTCACCTTGAAACCATTTTTACCTATTTTACTAACCTTAAATGTTTCAAACAAAACACCGCTTAAAGGACGTGACGAGAACGTGCC
>CAMGFF010000148.1 GCA_946055125.1 uncultured Prevotellaceae bacterium
ACTTGTGGGGTGCCGGGGCTGCTTCGTTTTTGGCAGGAACAATCGGCAATGCGCAAAAAGACAGGGAATACCCCAGCGCCTCAGCAAAGCACTCAAAAATAAATTTTTGGCGCTCTGCTTTCGGCTTTCACAAATTTTTTGTAATTTTGCAGATGATTGTGTTTTACTACTGAAATTAATGTATATATAAGTTTGAAATACTTTATCGATAATGTCTAATTTCAAGTTAAAAAAAGGTGTGAACTTGAGCCTTGCCGGAGCCCTTGGCTCCACTTCGGCGGTATCAGTGCCGGCGAAGCGCTTTGCGGTAGTCCCCGACGACTACACAGGCGTCATTCCAAGGCTCGAAGTGAAAGAAGGTGACAAAGTGCTTGCCGGAGATGCGCTTTTTCACGACAAAAATCACCCTGAAATCAAAGTTACGTCACCGGTATCGGGCAAAATCGAAGCAATCGAGAGAGGCGAGCGTCGCAAGATACTTGCCATTGTAATTGAGCCCGATTCAGAGAACCAATTCAAAGTGTATGATGCAAAGGATGCCCGTGAGCTTATGCTCGAGTCGGGACTATGGGCAGCAATGCGCCAGCGTCCCTACGACGTGGTGCCCGAGCCCGATGTGAAGCCTCGCGACATCTTTGTGACCGCCTTCGACTCGGCCCCGCTTGCCGCGCCCATGAGCCTGCTGCTTGAGGGCAAGGCCGAGCACCTGCAGCGCGGAATCGACGCCCTTGCCAAGCTGACTGCCGGCAAGGTGTGGGTGGGCTGCTCGCCCGACGCCGAGCTGAGCCTGAAGGGCTGCGAGGTGAACACCTTTGCCGGGCCGCACCCTGCCGGAAATGCCGGAGTGCAGCTTGCCAACGTGAAGCCCGTGAACAAGGGCGAGGTGGTGTGGACGCTCGACGCAGTGACCGTGGCACGCCTCGGCGAGCTTATCGCCACCAAGAAGCTGCCGGTGGAGACCCTGGTGGCTGTGGTGGGCGAGAGCGTGAAGCAGCCCAAGCTGGTGAAGTGCACTATGGGAGCCGACATTGCGTCGCTCACGGCCGGAAACATTGCCGGCGACCCACAGGCAGTGCGCATCATCTCGGGCAACGTGCTCACCGGAGTGAAAGTGGCCCAGAGCGGCTATCTGCGCTTCCCCTTCCGCCAAATCACTGTGATCCCCGAGGTGAAGAACGACGCCGAGTTTATGGGATGGGCATCGCTCAGCCCCAAGAAGTTCAGCCTCTACAGCTCCTTCACTTGCCGCCTCTTTGGCGCGCGCAAGCCATTCAGCTTCGACAGCAAGCTCAATGGAGGCGAGCGAGCCATCATCATGTCGGGCGAGTATGACCGCATGCTCCCCATGGACATCTATGCCGAGTTCCTCATCAAAGCCATCATAGCCTTCGACATCGACAAGATGGAGCAGCTGGGCATCTATGAGGTGGCGCCCGAGGACTTTGCTCTTGCCGAATTTGCCGACACCTCGAAGCTCCCGCTGCAGCGCATAGTGCGCGAGGGCCTCGACAAGCTGCGCAAGGAGATGAATTAATGCACTTCGAATGTAACAACACTAAAATAAAAGGATAAAGTGAAAGGTTTAAGAAAATTTTTAGACAAGGCCAAGCCCAATTTCATGCCCGGCGGAAAATACCAGAAGTTCCAGTCGGTGTTTGAGGGACTTGAGACTTTTCTTCTCACGCCCAACACAGTTGCCACCAGTGGCGTGCATATCCACGACAGCAACGACTCCAAGCGCACCATGACCGTGGTGATACTCGCCCTCATGCCCGCACTGCTCTTTGGAATCTACAACTTGGGCTACCAGCACTATCTCGCTATTGGCGATGCCGAGGCCGGCTTCTGCTCCATGTTCATCTACGGCTTGCTGGCGCTGCTGCCCAAGATTGTGGTGTCGTATGCCGTGGGACTCGGCATCGAGTTCATCGGCGCCCAGCTCCGTGGCCATGAGATACAGGAGGGCTTCCTGGTTACAGGAATGCTCATACCGATGATTTGCCCCATCAACACACCTGTGTGGATGATTGCCGTGGCCACGGCCTTTGCGGTGATCTTCGCCAAGGAGGTGTTTGGCGGCACAGGAATGAATATATTCAATGTGGCACTTGTGACCCGTGCCGTGCTCTTCTTCGGCTATCCCTCGAAGATGTCGGGCGACGCAGCCTTTGTGGCCACCGACCCCGCATTTGGATTTGGAGCCGGCCAGGTGACCGACGCCTTCTCGGGCGCCACGCCGCTGGGCCAGGCAGCAATCCACGCCGGAGAGGGCGCACCGCAGCTCATGAGCATTGTGGGTGAGCCTATCAGCACCCTCGACGCATTCATCGGCCTCATTCCCGGCTCGGTGGGCGAGGTGAGCACGCTGTGCATCCTCATTGGCGCGGCCCTGCTTCTCATCACCGGCACCGCATCGTGGAAGATTATGGGCTCGGTGTTTGTGGGAGGCTTCTTCATGGCCTTCATCGCCAACACCTTCGCATCGGCCACCTACCCCGTGTCGATGCTCTCACCGCTCGACCAGATTTGCCTTGGCGGATTTGCCTTTGCGGCAGTGTTCATGGCCACCGACCCGGTGACCGGTGCCCGCACCGAGACCGGTAAATACATCTATGGCTTCCTCATTGGCGTGCTTGCCATTCTCATTCGCATCTACAATGGCGGATTCCCTGAGGGCGCGATGCTCGCAGTGCTCTTCATGAACGCTTTTGCGCCCACCATCGACTATTGCGTGGTGAACGCCAACATCAACCGCCGCTTGAAGCGTGCCAAATCCACTAACAACTAATAATCAAGGAGGACAAGAGAAATGAACAAACAAAGCAACACTTATACCATTCTCTACTCGGCAATTATGGTAGTGGTGGTGGGCGCAGTGCTCGCACTCACCTACATGGCACTCAAGCCGAAGCAAGACGAGAACATTGCCAACGACAAGCGCATGCAGATTCTCAGCGCCGTGCACCTCACCGCCCCCGACGGCGACTACCGCTCGGTGTATGAGAAATATGTGGCCGAAACTTTTGTGGTGAACGTGAGCGGCGACCGCACCGAGGGCGACGCTTTCGGCGTGAACATGGCTGCCGAGGAGAAGAAGCCCGCGCAGGAGCGACTGCTCCCCGTGTTTGTGTGCAAGCTCGACGATGGCCAACTGAAATACATCCTGCCCGTGTATGGCGCAGGCCTCTGGGGGCCAATTTGGGGCTATGTGGCCCTCAACGACGACGCCAACACCGTATATGGAGCCTACTTCTCCCACCAGGGCGAGACTCCGGGACTCGGAGCTGAGATTGCCAAGCCCGAGTTCCAGGCCCAGTTTGAGGGCAAGGAGCTTTTCAAGGATGGCAGCTTCCGCTCTATCGACGTGATGAAGGCCGGACAGAAGCCTGCCGACAATGCCGACTATGTGAACGCTATCTCCGGCGGAACAGTCACCAGCAAGGGCGTGGAGTCAATGCTCAAGAGCTGCCTTACTGACTACAGCGCGTTTCTTGATAAACTTAAAACCAAATAATGACTATGTTATCGAAAAAGAATAAAGAGGTATTTTTCAACCCATTCTCCAAGAACAATCCTGTGATTGTGCAGGTGCTTGGCATTTGCTCGGTGCTCGCCGTCACCGCCAAGCTCGAGCCTGCCCTGGTGATGGGTATCTCGGTGACTGCCGTGCTCGCTTTCGCCAATGTGATTATCTCGCTCATACGCAACACCATCCCCACCAACATTCGCATCATCGTGCAGCTTGTGGTGGTGGCCGCGCTTGTGATTATCGTCGACCAGGTGCTCAAGGCCTACAACTATGAGGTGAGCAAGGCTCTCTCGGTGTTTATCGGCCTTATTATCACCAACTGTATTCTCATGGGCCGTCTTGAGGCTTTTGCCCTGAGCAATGGTCCCTGGGACTCATTCCTCGATGGTGTGGGCAATGGCATAGGCTATGCCCTCATTCTCATCATCGTGGGATTCTTCCGCGAGCTGCTCGGCTCGGGCACTCTGCTCGGCTTCCAGGTTATCCCGCAGGCTCTCTACGACCTCGGCTACCAAAACAACGGCCTCATGATTCTGCCTCCCATGGCGCTCATCACCGTGGCTTGCATCATCTGGGTGCACCGCTCGCGCAACAAAGACCTCCAGGAGAATTAATCGATTGAGTTACATAACCCCCTAATCACAAAAAAAGAAAATGGAAGAATTAAATCTGTTTGTCCGCTCGATTTTCATCGACAACATGATATTTGCCTACTTCTTGGGTATGTGCTCATTCCTTGCAGTATCCAAGAATGTGAAGACGGCCCTCGGCCTCGGCGTTGCCGTGACCTTCATGCTTGTGGTGTCGCTCCCTATCAACTACCTGCTCAACACCTATGTGCTCCAGCCCGGTGCGCTGGCTTGGCTCGGTGAGGAGTTTGCCGATGTCGACCTCAGCTTCCTTGCCCTGATTATGTTTATCGCCGTGATTGCCTCGATGACACAGCTTGTGGAGATGGCTGTGGAGAAGTTCTCGCCCTCGCTCTATGCCTCGCTGGGAATTTTCCTGCCGCTCATCGCTGTGAACTGCGCCATCCTCGGCGCGTCGCTCTTCATGCAGCAGAGGGATTTTGGCTCGGCGCTCACCGCCACGGTGTATGGTGCGGGCTCGGGCATTGGCTGGCTTATTGCCATTGTGGGAATTGCCGCCATTCGCGAGAAGCTCGCCTACAGCAACGTGCCCAAGCCCCTGCGCGGCATTGGCATCACATTCATTCTAACCGGCCTCATGGGTATAGCCTTCATGAGCTTCCTTGGTATTAAACTTTAATTGACTACTTGACACATGGATATTCAATCATTGACCGTAGTATCGAGCGCGATAATCTTCCTGGTTATCACGCTGCTGCTGGTGGTAGTTCTGCTGGTGGCTAAGCACTATTTAGTGCCTTCGGGCAAAATTCATATCAATATCAACGGCAAGAAGGACCTTGAGGTCGAGACCGGCTCCTCGCTGCTCGCCACGCTGTCGAATAATGGCGTGCACCTGCCATCGGCTTGCGGTGGAAAGGGCAGCTGCGGACAGTGCAAGGTGCGTGTGCCTGAGGGTGGCGGTAACATTCTCCCCACCGAGACCGTGCACTTCTCGCGCAAGGAGCAGCAGGCTAATTGGCGCCTTGGCTGCCAGGTGAAGGTGAAGGAGGACATGAAGATTGCCGTCGACGACTCTGTGCTCGAAATCAAGGAGTGGGAGTGCGAGGTGATCTCCAACAAGAACGTCGCCACGTTCATCAAGGAGTTTATCGTGGCCCTGCCCCCCGGCGAGCACATGAACTTCGTGCCGGGTTCCTATGCCCAGATACGCATTCCCGAATATGAGATGGACTATAACGTGGATATCGACAAGGACTCTATCGGTGCTGAGTATCTTCCCGCATGGGAGAAGTTCGGCCTCTTCTCACTCAAGTGCAAGAACACCGAGCCTACCATCCGCGCCTACTCCATGGCCAACTATCCCGCCGAGGGCGACCGCATAATGCTCACCGTGCGCATTGCCACACCGCCCTTCAAGCCGAAACCTCAGGTGGGATTCCAGGACGTGATGCCGGGTATCGCTTCATCCTACATCTTCACGCTCAAGCCGGGCGACAAGGTGATTATGAGCGGTCCCTACGGCGATTTCCACCCAATCTTCGACTCGAAGAAGGAGATGATATGGGTGGGTGGTGGCGCCGGAATGGCCCCGCTCCGTGCCCAGATTATGCACATGACAAAGACGCTCCACACCACCGACCGCATCATGCACTATTTCTATGGCGCACGTGCGCTCAACGAGGTGTTCTATCTCCAGGACTTCCTGCAGCTTGAAAAAGAATTCCCCAACTTCAAGTTCCACCTCGCGCTCGACCGCCCCGACCCGGCTGCCGATGCTGCGGGCGTGAAATACACTGCCGGTTTCGTACACCAGGTGATGCTCGACACCTACCTCAAGGACCACGACGCGCCTGAGGATATCGAATACTACATGTGTGGTCCCGGCCCCATGAGTAAGGCTGTGGAGAACATGCTCTTCAACCTCGGTGTTGACCCCGAGAGCATCCACTTCGACAACTTCGGTGGATAATCCACCCGCCAATAACCCAAGAAAACAGCGAGGG